>REEN01000083.1 GCA_007695015.1 Marinilabiliales bacterium | reverse complement strand
ACCAGCGGGACGAAACCAGCGGGACGAAACCAGCGGGACGAAACCAGCGGGACGAAACCAGCGGGCGACGGATAACCAAAAGGGATGGGGCAAAGTATGGATGAGCGCTATAGCACACAATAATTTGAACAAAGGCCGGTTTATCAGGTTTATTTAATGATTATTCAAATTCAATAAAATGTCTCCTATAGAAACTGTAAAGGCCATGTTCCGGGCAGGCCGGTTTGGTCGCAAGGCTACCAAACAACCTGGCACAAGCTTATTGCGCTACCGGGAGGCCGTCAGCAATGACGGTCTGACCCTGTTATTCAGTCCCGGAAACCTTATTATCAGCTCAATGCGCCCGTGGCTGCTAGCCCTGCTCCTTTTTTTACCGGTTGTAGCGCCCCAAACAACTGCAGGCAGTGAGCAACCCACGGTGGCGGCTCAAAGTATTTCCGGCTACGTTTCAGTAGCAGATGGCATGGATCCGTTGGGACTTGAGATATCGCTCTATTCCGTACCGGGAAATTTTCCCGGCGTGCCAACTGAGATAGTGCTGACAGACTCAACCGGATATTTTACGTTCATTTCCGCCGTAAGGCCTCCCTATCTTCTCAAAATAAAGGGGAACAAGGGTGCAGGAAGGGTGTGGTTTCCGGAGGAGACGCCGGCTGCAGAAAAAAATATCAGCTACCCGGTTACCGAAAAGGTCGTAATTCTTCACACCAATGACCAGCATTTTACCCACAATAAACATGATGAACTGAAGGCTAAGCTGGAAGAGGTAAGGGGCAGCTACGACGATGTGTTCCTGTTCAGTGCAGGAGACGTTTTTGTAAGGCACCCGCTGAGGTGGATCGTCAACGGCCGCCTGATGAGGGATTCTGGATGGTTCGGCGAGAGATCGGCATTCATGATCAATTCGATGAATGAACTGGGTTATGATCTGATGACACCCGGAAACCATGAGTTTGACTACAGGGAACCTTATACCAGGCAGGCACTGGATATGGCTGATTTTCCGCTCATAGGCGCAAATGTTGAAGTGCACACTGATGCGTTTCCGCCGCTTGACGGTTATGCAAAACTCAAAACCACGACATGGAGAGATATGGTTGTTATGGGACTGACAACAGTGAGCGGGAACAAGGATGGCATTGTTGAAAATGATGTTCTCGAAACGGTTACCAATTACATCCCGCTCAGAAATTCAGCCGATATACTGGTTGCCCTGACGCATATCGGACTTAGAAGGGACAGGGAGGTAGCAGAGGCATTCCCCCAGTTCGATCTCATTGTCGGCGGTCATTCGCATGACCTTCTTGAAGGGGGTGAGATGGTTAACTCCGTGCTGATTGTCCACGCCGGGGGTAATCCGCATATTGTGTCTGACCGGCACCCGGTTTTGCTGGGAAAGGTACTGCTCAAGATGGAAAACGGTGTAATAGTTTCAAAGGAGGGGCAAATTCTTGAGATACTGGAAGCTACGGTTGCTGCGGGAGACTAACAGGATTACTGGTGCGCGGATAATGAATCGAGGCTGACAAAATAACAAAGAACGGCTGACAGGATAACGAATCATGGTTGCCAGAGCGGATATTCTGGCTGCCCGGGTAATAAATAATGGTTACCAGGCCTGGTTGTTCCGGCTGACAGGTTAAGGAAATAGCGTGATGCGGGTACTGTTGATAATTTTTCACAACATTGGTTATCTGCTGCCGGAAAAAGCTTCCTTTATTTTTTATCTTTGTCACCGACCGGCATCTTCAGGTACCCGATGGAAAACTATATCGTATCAGCACGCAAATACAGGCCCGAAACGTTTCAAACCGTCATCGGACAGCCATCCATTACAACAACCCTGAAGAATGCCATCAAGAGCAGGCAGCTTGCACATGCCTATCTGTTCTGCGGTCCACGTGGTGTCGGCAAGACAACGTGTGCCAGAATCTTTGCAAAGACCATCAACTGCCCAGACCTGACACCGGATATAGAGGCCTGCAATAAATGCGAATCCTGTCTCGCCTTTAACTCATCACGCTCTTTCAATATACACGAGCTGGATGCAGCTTCGAATAACTCGGTAGACGACATAAGGACCCTGATTGAACAAGTCAGAATTCCACCCCAGGTGGGCAAGTACAGCATCTATATCATCGACGAGGTGCATATGCTTTCATCCCAGGCCTTCAATGCCTTCCTGAAAACACTTGAAGAGCCTCCTCCGCATGCAATATTCATACTGGCAACAACAGAAAAGCACAAGATACTGCCTACGATCCTCTCCAGGTGCCAGATTTTCGACTTTAACCGTATCAGGGTGGAGGATATTGTCGTACACCTTGAAGCTATAGCCTCTGCCGAAAATATTGTGGCCGAAACGGAGGCACTTAATGTAATCTCACAAAAAGCTGATGGCGCAATGCGCGACGCACTCTCTATCTTCGACCAGATAGCCGGCTTTTCAGAAGGGAAGATCACCTATAGCAATGTGTTGAGTAACCTCAATGTACTTGATTACGATTACTATTTCAGGCTCACAGAAGCAATCCTTGCCGCAGATATCCCGGCAGCACTGATGATATTCAACGAAGTGCTGGACAAGGGCTTCGACGGCCACAATTTCGTGAACGGTCTGAGCAGGCACTTCCGCGACCTCCTGGTCTGCCAGGACCAGGTCACCCTGCAACTTCTTGAGGTGGGCGCATCAATTCGTGAAAAATACAGGGAGCAGTCCGCAAAATGCCCCCCGGTACTGCTTGTCCGGGCTCTTGATATCACCAACCAGTACGATGTGTCTTTCAGGTCGAGCAAGAATCAGCGACTGCATGTTGAGCTTTGCCTTATCAAGCTTTGCAGCCTCAAGGCAGCCGAAAAAAAAAAATCTGAACCCGGCACAGACAACCTGAAAAGGGGAAAGTCCGCCGAAAAGGAAGCATCTGCCGGCAGTGAAGTACCCACCGAAAAGGGAGTGCCCGCCGAAAAGGAAGTATCTACCGAAAAGGGAGTGCCCGCTGAAAAGGAATTATCTGCCGAAAAGGAAGTATCTGCCCAAAAGGAAGTATCTGCCGAAAAGGCAGCAAAAAAACCTGCCGCAACCGCTGCAACCGCAACACCGGATATAAAAGACCAAGAGGCACAAGGCGCACCCCCCGCCAATCCGCATGCTCCCCCTACCGCCACATCCCTGCCGAACACCGAACAGGCAGAGAAGGGCGAGGTGCCAGGTATCGGTTCCACTCAAACAGAGAAGGGCGGGGTGCCAGGTATCGGTTCCACTCAAACACCGGCTAACGGCCCGGGCAATGCCAACGGAACTACATCAATTAAAGATGTCCTGAGGGGTGGGGTTACTGCCCCGGCTGATGAACAGGAAGAAGAGATACCCGGTTTAGTTGCCGATGACGAAGAAGACCAGTCCGATACCGACGATGGCGACGATTTTACCGAGAAGGAACTGACCGAGCAGTGGAAAAAATTTGCCAACCAGATCAGGAACAGGCACCCGAGGCTGTATAACACACTCCTTGCCAACAAACCGGCGATTACCGGACGCAACTCCATAGAATTCGAGATCAGTAATCCCCTGCAGGAGGAGGCACTTAACAAGATAATCCCCGACCTGATTAAACACCTAAGGCGTGAATTGAACAAAAATATAGAACTGAAGGTTATAATCAACGAAGAGCTGCAGGGGAGCAGGCTCTACTTGCCCGAAGACAAGTTCGGGCACATGGTCAAAAAAAACCCCGATCTGGCATTGCTCAGGCAAAAGTTTAATCTTGACTTCGAATAGGCAATGCTGGCGCAGTTACTGAATAATAAACTCTGTTACAAAAAATTAACTCAATCACTATGCAAAGCGAAAAGATAAGAATTGAAAACGGAAGTCTGGTGGTGCCCGATATGCCCGTGATCCCCTTTATCGAAGGCGACGGAACAGGGCCCGATATATGGGCTGCTTCGGTCCGGGTCTTCGATGCGGCGGTTGAAAAGGCATACAACGTTAAAAGAAAGATAGCCTGGAAAGAGGTCCTGGCCGGCGAGAAATCATACAAAGCCACAGGCGAATGGCTCCCGCAGGAGACCCTCGACACCATATCCGAATACCTGGTCGCGATAAAGGGCCCCCTGACCACACCCGTGGGAGGCGGCATCAGGTCACTTAACGTGGCTCTCAGGCAGATACTCGACCTGTACACCTGCCTCAGGCCGGTGAAATATTACGAGGGAGTGCCCTCGCCTGTAAAAGACCCTACGACTACCGATATGGTCATCTTCCGCGAAAACTCCGAAGATATTTATGCCGGCATCGAATGGATGGCTGGCACCGAAGAGAACAAAAAGATTATTGATTTCCTTACCGGGGAAATGAACGTCAAAAGTATCCGGTTCCCCGAAACATCCTCCATAGGTGTCAAGCCTGTCTCCCGCCAGGGCACCGAAAGGCTGGTCCGTGCTGCCATCAACTACGCCATCGCGGAAAAGAGGGACTCCGTAACTCTGGTCCACAAGGGCAATATCATGAAGTTCACAGAGGGGCAGTTCAAACAGTGGGGATACGAGCTTGCCGAAAAGGAGTTTGCCGGTAAGGTGTTCACATGGAAGCAGTATGACGAAATCGCTGCAAAGGGCGGAAAGGAGGCGGCAAACAAAGCGCAGGATGAGGCGGAGAAGGCCGGTAAAATAATCATAAAAGATGTGATAGCCGACGCCTTCCTGCAACAGATACTCACAAGGCCCGCCGACTATTCGGTTATAGCCACCATGAACCTGAACGGCGACTACATTTCCGATGCGCTGGCAGCAATCGTGGGTGGCATTGGTATTGCCCCCGGGGCCAATATCAACTACGAAACCGGACATGCAATATTCGAGGCGACACACGGCACGGCCCCCAAATATGCGGGACTTGACAAGGTAAATCCCGGATCGGTTATACTCTCGGGAGTGATGATGTTTCAATACATTGGGTGGCATGAAGCTGCCGAAATGGTGGTGCGGGGACTGAAACGGGCAATTCTCAGTAAGACCGTTACCTATGACTTTGCACGGCAGATGACCGGCCCGAAAGAGGTATCCTGCTCCGGTTTTGCTACTGAAATAATAGGTCATATGGACTGACTGCAAAGTTTTGTGTGATGGTATAATTTCAGCCCCAGCCTTATGGTATTGGCCGGCACCTTTTACAAACTATCCCGGGGCAAAGAACTCATCAGATTGCATTCGATATATCCGGCCATCTTTTGAATGAACTTTCAGGGCATCTTATTTGTTTAATAAGATGGAGGAATATACGTAATTGTAAAACCGCCCGCAGTATTAACTGAATGTCAGGTTTTAAGCAGCAATCAATTATAAATCAATAATTAAACATAAAACAGAGTATGCTAAACAAAAAAGTTGAACAGATAATGAATGTGCAGGTTGAGAAAGAGGGATATTCCTCAAATCTATACCTTGCAATGGCCTCATGGGCCGAAACAAAGGGTTATGAAGGTATTGCGAACTGGATGCACGCGCAGGCCGAAGAAGAGCGGGAGCACATGCTGAAGCTTATCGGCTATATTAACGAACGCGGAGGGAAAGCAATAATTCCCGCTTTTGAGCAGCCCCCCGGGGAGTTCAAATCGGTAAAGGCAATGTTTGAGCAGGTGTTTGAACATGAGCAGTATGTATCAAAACTGATCAACGATATCGTAGAGGTATGCGAACAGGAAAAGGATTACACAACACATAACTGGATCCAGTGGTTCGTTACCGAACAGATCGAAGAGGAGGCTTCAGCCAATAACATCCTCGACAAACTTAATATGCTTGGTGACGGCCCGCTCTATATGTTCGACAGGGATATCATGAGCATGAGGGGTGAGCATGAGGAATAGACCAGGACCTGCCGGCAAATGACCCCTAATGGAAACGTGGGTTGCTGAATCAGAAACCCCGGCAACCATGGCAATCCGAACAAATTGGGTTGTTTAACCAAAAACGACAACAACACTGTGGCGATGGATTGATCCGGGAATAATACCGGCATCACGAAGGAGACCGGTTATAGAAGCAGAGGCGCAGCCTCGCGAGGAGGATTTAAATCAACACCAAAAGCTTTCCATGTGGTTTTACACGGAAAGCTTTTTCAGTTTTATGGTTATCTTTACGATTTAAATGATACGGGGCCGCCTGGATTAGTATTTTCCTAATGACCCGTCCCGTTACTTAATCAGTTTGTTTCAACTTAAATCATAACCCATGCTTTATAAAAATATCCCTTTACTGAGAGTTTATCTGCCGGCATTACTTGTTTTGCTTGCAGTCGCCTGCACATCTCCCGAAACCGCTATTGAACCTTTCGGCCGGAACATAGAACGCGACATTGAGATTTTGTCTTCCGATGAGTTTGAGGGTCGCGCCCCGGCATCACCCGGAGGTATCAGGGCCATGGAATATATTAAATCGAGATTTACGGAGATCGGACTTAAACCTGCCAACGGCGATTCTTACCTGCAGCCGGTGCCCCTGATGGAGGTGACCGGATCGGACTTTACGCCGCTAAGGGTATCGGGACGTGGCGAAGAGATAGAACTGCAATACCTTGATGACATGGTCATAGGTACATACAGGCTGCAGGAATCGGTCTCTATCGATGAGAGCGAACTTGTTTTCGCCGGCTACGGAATAGTGGCGCCGGAATACGGATGGAACGATTATGAGGGACTTGATGTGGAGGGCAAAACAGTCGTTGTGCTGGTCAACGACCCGGGGTTCGCCACCGGCGACGATACCATGTTCACCGGCAGGGCGATGACCTACTACGGGCGGTGGACCTACAAATTTGAGGAGGCTGCACGCCAGGGTGCGGCAGCAGCACTGATCATTCACCAGACCGAGCCTGCAAGCTACGGCTGGGATGTGGTAAGAAACTCCTGGTCCGGCACCCAGTACGGTGTTGCCTCGCAGGGAGAGACCCAGCGCCTGCTTGCAGAAGGCTGGATACACCTCGACCCGGCAAGAAAGATTTTTGAAATGGCGGGCATGGACCTTGATGAGGCCTTTGAGGCTGCGCACCAAAAAGGCTTCCGTGCAAGTTCTATGGGACTTACGGCATCTGCCTCGTTTAACAATGAATTCAGTTTCGCCGACTGCAACAATGTGATAGGGTATATCGAAGGCTCACAATATCCGGATGAAACAGTCATCTACATGGCCCACTGGGACCACCTCGGCATGGTTGAGGTTGATGGTGAGGTACATATTTATAACGGTGCGGTTGACAATGCCACGGGAGTGGCGGCACTCATGGCCATTGCAGAGAAATTCATGGAAACCGGCGAAACACCCGAACGCTCTGTGGTGTTCATGGCGGTTACGGCCGAAGAGAGCGGACTGCTGGGATCACGCTACTACTCCGAGAATCCCCTTTTCCCCGTTGCAACAACCGTTGCAGGCATAAACATGGATGCTCTCAATGTTTACGGCCCCACAAGAGATATCGTTGCTGTAGGGTACGGCTTCTCAGAGCTTGATGATTATATGAAAAGGCACGCGGCCAGGCAGGACAGGGTTGTGAAACCGAACCCCTACCCGGAAAGGGGGTATTACTACAGATCCGATCACTTCAATATGGCCAAACAGGGTGTACCGATGATCTATGCAAACGGAGGGTCAGATTATATTGGCAGGGACGAGGAATACGCCGGCATGGTTGCAGCCGATTATGCCGAAAGATACCATCAGCCCTCCGATGTGGTTCACGACCTGTGGGATTATGACGGTATTCACCAGGATCTGTGGTTCTTCTATTGGATAGGCAATGACCTTGCCAATAACGACGATTTTCCAAACTGGCAGCCTGACAGCGAGTTCCGTGCTGCCAGGGACGCAAAGGCGCATCTCCGCAGAAACTGAGAAAAAGTGATGGCCCGGTAATGTCCGGGTCTTCCTGATTTTTTTATTATATTATAACTTTGCAGTCAGCCTTCAGGGAACAAAAAAATATTATCTTTTCAAGATGAGTGTAGTCAAATTTATCAGCAGTCTTTTCGGAAATAAATCAGCCCGTGACATAAAAGAGGCAGCCCCAATTCTGAATAAGGTGTTCGAAGCCTATGAAAGAGTGGTTACCCTGACCAATGACGAGCTTAGAGAGCTGTCAGCAGAACTCAGGCAGAAAGTAAGCGATGTCATCAGCGAAGATGAGAGTGAGGTCAAAAAGCTCAGGCAGCAGGCAGAGAGCGACGAGGTTGATCTGGGAGACAAGGAAGGGCTCTATAGCAGGATTGACAGGATCGAAAAAGATATAAACGCAAAACTGCACGACACCCTTCTTGAGATACTCCCCGATGCTTTTGCAATAATCAAGGAAACGGCACGCCGTTTCAAGGAAAATGAAGAGGTGGTTGTATCAGCCTCCGATTTTGACCGCGATCTGGCGGCTGTAAGGAACAGTATAGATATCAGGGGTGACAAGGCATTTTGGAAGAACCGCTGGATAGCCGGGGGTACCGAGACTACGTGGGACATGGTGCACTACGATGTCCAGCTTATTGGCGGTATTGTACTCCATACGGGAAAAATTGCCGAGATGGCAACAGGTGAAGGCAAAACCCTTGTGGCAACACTCCCCGTTTTCCTCAATGCCCTCTCCGGAAGGGGTGTTCACGTGGTTACGGTGAACGACTACCTGGCCCGCCGTGATGCCGAATGGATGGGGCCTCTTTATGAGTTTCACGGACTTTCGGTCGATTGCATAGACAAGCACCAGCCTAACTCAGAAGCCCGCCGTAAAGCTTACATGGCCGATGTGACCTTCGGAACCAACAACGAGTTCGGGTTTGATTACCTGCGCGATAACATGGCAATCAATCCCGACGACCTGGTACAGAGACCCCATAACTACGCCATTGTAGATGAGGTTGACTCGGTGCTTATAGATGATGCCCGTACCCCGCTCATCATATCCGGGCCGGTTGCCAAAGGCGAGAACCAGCTTTTCGAAGAACTTAAGCCCAAGGTGGAAAGTCTGGTAAGTTCACAGAAAAAGCTCGTGAACGATGTAATTGTTGAGGCAAGAAAGGCGCTGGCCGCAGGAGACAGCGAAAAGGGCGGTTTTATGCTTCTCAGGGCCTACAAGGGACTTCCCAAGAACAAGACACTGATAAAACTGCTGAGTGAAGAAGGCAATAAGGCACTGATGGTCAAGACCGAGAACTTCTACATGCAGGATAAGGGCAAGAATATGTTTAAGGTCACCGATGACCTGTTCTTTGTGATCGATGAGAAGATAAACTCCATAGAGCTGACTGACAAAGGCATAGACCTTATTACCTCGGCCTCTGACGATGATAAATTTTTTATCCTGCCAGATATTGGCAGCGAAATTGCAGAGCTTGAAAAGGCAGACCTCAAACCTGATGAGAAGCTGCAGAAAAAGGATTCACTGCTGCGCGATTACGCTATCAAGTCAGAGAGGGTACATACCATCAACCAGCTGCTTAAAGCCTATTCACTGTTCGAAAAGGATGTGGAATACGTGGTGATAGACAACAAGGTGAAGATCGTAGACGAACAGACCGGGCGTATAATGGAGGGCAGAAGATACAGTGACGGTCTGCACCAGGCTATTGAGGCCAAAGAGAGAGTGAAGGTGGAGGCAGCCACGCAGACATTTGCCACCATCACCCTGCAGAACTATTTCAGGATGTATGAGAAGCTGGCCGGCATGACAGGTACTGCAGAGACCGAAGCCGGTGAATTATGGAATATTTACAAACTCGATGTTGTGGTTATCCCGACAAACGAGCCCTGTATAAGAGATGACCGCGAAGACCTGGTTTATAAAACCAAAAGAGAAAAATACAATGCCGTTATCGACGAGATAGTGGATCTTGTCGAAAAGAACAGGCCGGTGCTGGTAGGAACAACATCGGTCGAAATATCAGAACTGCTGAGCCGGATGCTAAAGATAAAGGGCATCAGGCACAATGTACTTAATGCCAAGCTGCACCAGAAAGAGGCCGATATCGTGGCCGAGGCAGGGCATGCCCGTACCGTCACCATAGCCACCAACATGGCAGGCCGGGGTACCGACATCAAGCTTACACCTGAAGTGAGGAAGGCTGGGGGACTGGCAATTGTGGGAACAGAGAGGCATGAGTCACGCAGGGTCGACAGGCAGCTTAGGGGTCGTGCAGGAAGGCAGGGTGACCCGGGCTCCTCGCAATTCTTTGCCTCTCTGGAAGACGACCTTATGAGGCTGTTCGGATCCGACCGCATAGCTAAGCTTATGGACAGGATGGGCCTGAAAGAGGGAGAGGTGATCCAGCACCGCATGATCACCAGGTCGATCGAAAGGGCCCAGAAAAAAATTGAGGAGAACAACTTCGGTATCAGGAAGCGCCTCCTCGAATACGACGATGTGATGAACTCCCAGAGGGAGGTCATATACTCCAAGAGAAAAAATGCACTGAAGGGTGAAAAGCTGGATGTGGAGATTGCCAACATGATGTACGACGTGTGTGAAAACCTGGTTGACCAGTATCATGATGCGGCTGATTACGAGGGCTTTTCCATGGAGCTGATACGACTCTTCTCGATTGAATCGCCAGTGAGCGAAGAAGATTTCAGACAGATGACCCCTGACAATATAATGGAGAAAATGCGCGACCTGCTTAATGAGACCTTTGCGCGGAAGGTCAGCACCATAGCAGAGCAGGCATACCCGGTCATAAAAGATGTATTTGAGAAAAGCTCACAGCTTTACGAGAATATCGTCGTACCAATATCAGACGGCGCCAAGGTCTTCCAGGTAGTGACCAACCTGAAGAAGGCATATGAAACAGAAGGAAGGGATATTGTCAAGTCCTACCAGAAGACAGCAATACTGATGGTGATCGATGAACTCTGGAAAGAGCACCTGCGGGAGATGGATGATCTGAAGCAGTCTGTCCAGACAGCCACTTATGAACAGAAGGATCCCCTTCTTATATACAAGTTTGAGTCGTTCGAGCTTTTCAAGACCATGGTGGGCAGGGTGAACAGGGATGTAGTTGCCACCCTCATGAAGGGGCACATACCGATACGTGATGCCAGCCAGGTTAGGGAAGCTGAAAAGAGAAGGCGGCTTGATATGAGCGGGTATGAAACGAGTCGCAGGAACGAGATGATGGCAAACACGAAGGAGCCCCAGAAGTCCCAACCGGTCAAGGTGGAGAAGAAAGTGGGACGCAACGAGCCATGCCCCTGCGGAAGTGGAAAGAAATACAAACACTGCCACGGCAAGGTTGGGGTGCAGGCTTAAGCTCCCGGCAGTCAGTGGCATGATAAAGCAAACGCCTCCGTTGTCGGGAGACACAACCCCCGGACGGCGGTATAATAGGAAACAACTAAAATTAAATCACATGAGAAGATTAGCCTGTTTATTTGTACTGGCTGCGATCATAATTTCGATGACCACTGCCGGTGCACAGGAAAGAGAGATCAAACCACTTGAGATAGGCGCCGTTGCGCCCGATTTTGACCTGCCTGGAATTGACGGTCGCAACTACACTTTGGCTGATTTCGAAGAATATGAGGTCCTGTTCATAGTATTCTGGGCAAACCACTGCCCCACAGCCCAGGCTTATGAAGACAGGCTTATAGAAATGGTGAATAAATACCATCCAAAGGGAGTAGGTTTTGTGGCTATTTCGCCCAATTCACCGCAGGCCGTAAGTCTCAGTGAACTTGGCTACAGCGATGTAGGCGACGATTTTGATGATATGGTGATCAGGGCTGCCGACCTGGGTTACAATTTTCCTTATCTCTATGATGGTGACGATCACAAAGGGTCGATCCCTTACGGACCGGTGGCTACCCCCCACGTATTTATCTTTGACAACGAGAGAAAGCTCAGGTACCGCGGCAGGATCGACGATACCGAAAATCCATATATTAAACCCAACACCAGCGATGCCATCGATGCCATAGAGGCGCTTCTCGCCGGAAAGGAAGTAGAGGTAAAGGTGACACCCTCATTCGGGTGTTCCATTAAATGGAAATGGAATGACCAGTGGAAAAGAAACCTCGAGAAACAATGGGCTGAAGCGCCGGTAAGTGTCGAAATGATAGATATTGATGGTATCAAAAGCCTTGTCGCAAATGACAGTGAAAACCTGCGACTGATAAACGTATGGGCCACATGGTGCGGACCGTGCATCGTTGAGTTCCCCGACCTGGTGAAGATAGACCGCATGTACCGCGGACGCAACTTCGAATTTGTGTCACTAAGCGCCGACAACCCTAAAAGGAAAGATGCAGTCCTGAAGTTTCTGACCGACCATGAAGCAGCAAACCGGAACTATCTCTACAACGAAACCGATAAATACGCGCTTATTGAGGCGGTGGACAAAGAGTGGCAGGGAGCATTGCCGCATACCCTGCTTATAGCTCCGGGAGGAGAACTTATTGCCAGGTATGCGGGAGTGATCGATCCGCTGACGGTCAAAAGGGATATTGTAGGCTACCTGGGGCGCTATTTTGCCGATGACTGATGCTGGAACCGGAAGCTGTGGTCTGGCCGGAACAGTCAAAATAACGATACCAATTAAACCTTGCAGTGAAATATTAAACCGGCGATCATGAATAACCATGAAACCAACCAGCCGTCCGGCATGACCGGACCCATATCACCTTTATCCGTCCCTGAAAAGAGGGTAACTCCCAAACCAGCCGGAAAGCTGTCAGGAAAAGCCACCCTGAAACCAGGTATCATATTCCTGCCTGTAATTGCCTTCCTCATCCTGACGATGTCATCATGCAGGACAGAGACTGAAATGCATTCATACGAAACAGAGATCACAACCTTCAGGCAGCTCACCAGACTTTTTGAGGATCCCCCGTCTGAATTCCGTGCGGCTCCGTTCTGGATATGGACCGGAGATGTGACTGAAGATATGATCAGGCACTCCCTCGAAGAGCTTAAAGATAAGGGTTTCGGGGGAGTCTTCGTACATCCGAGATACGGACTGATTACGGAATATTTGTCGGACGAATGGTTCGAACTTTTCGGGTACACCCTCGAGGTGGCTGAAGAACTGGGCATGTATGCCTGGATCTACGATGAAAACTCCTATCCCAGTGGTTTTGCGGGAGGGCATGTACCGCACTATATGCCTGATTCCTACCGGCACGGACAGGCACTCAGAATTCACAGGTCAGACATTTTTGAGCCGGACCCGGAGCTTCGGTACCTGCACTATTTCGAGGTCAACCCTCAGGGGGAAATGGAAGAGATAGGCGATCCCGGGGGGCGGACAGGTGACAGGGGCAGTTTTATATTGTTCGAGCTGGTCAGCTATCCGCAGACCAAGTGGTATGCGGGTTATTCATACGTTGACCTTCTCTACCCGGGTGTTACCGAAAAGTTCATGGAGATCACCATGCAGGGGTATGAAGAGCGGTTCGGACAATGGTTCGGGGGACTTATACCCGGGGTATTTACCGATGAGCCAAATATAGCTCCGCCGGGAGGCAGTTCAGCAGTCAAATGGACACCAGACCTGTATGATGAGTTTGAAAAGCGCTGGGGCTACAGGCTGCAGGATAACCTGATGTCGCTGTTTGAGGAGAGCGGGGACTGGAAACGGGTGAGGCATAACTACTTTCAGCTCCTGCTCCAGATGTTCATCGACCGCTGGTCAAAGCCCTGGTATGAATACACTGAAGAACGCGGACTGAAGTGGACGGGGCACTACTGGGAGCACGGATGGCCCAGTCCCCATCACGGAGGCGACAACATGGCCATGTATGCATGGCACCAGGTACCCGGCATCGACCTTCTGTTCAACCGGATGTACACCGAAGAGCGTCCCACGCAGTTCGGTAACGTGAGGAACGTGAAGGAGCTGAGGAGCGCAGCCAACCAGACAGGGCGTACGCGGACACTCTGTGAGGCATATGGCGGGGCCGGCTGGGAGCTGACTTTTGAAGATATGAAGAGGAACGGGGACTGGATGTATGCCCTCGGGGTCAACTTCATGAACCAGCACATGACCTATATGACGCTTGTTGGCGACCGGAAGCATGACTATCCGCAGTCGTTCTCCTATCACACCCCGTGGTGGGATATGTACGGACAACAGAATGAGTATTTCGCGAGACTCTCCGTTGCAATGTCGGCAGGCCGCCAGGTAAACAACATACTGGTGCTGGAACCGACAACAAGTACATGGATGCACTACTCATCATACAGCCCCGATCCGCATCTTCAACAGATCGGCGACAGCTTCCACGACCTTCTCGATCTGCTCGAACAGCACAAAGTGGAGTATGACCTGGGCTCCGAAAATATAATAAAGGATATGGGGGGGACTGATAACGGATACCTTGTAGTGGGAGAAGCTGCCTATAACCTCGTTGTCCTCCCCCCGGGCATGGAAAATTTAGACAAGTCAACCTTTGACCTGCTTAAAACATATATTGAAACCGGAGGCAGGGTGGTTTCGCTGCATACTCCACCCTCGCGGATAGACGGTGAAGTATCTGAGGCAGTCGGACTACTTGCAGAGAGGGCAGGTAACCACTGGATTCATGCTTCGTGCTTTACAGACGAAAACGTATACAGGCACTTTGAAAACACAACTCTCCGGTTCAGTCCGGAAGCCATGCAGTCAAAGTGGTTCCTGCACCATACAAGGCATCTTGACGACGGCAGGCTGGTACTGCTTGTCAATTCAGAGCCGGATGAGACAGTAACGGGTCATTTCACTGCCCGCGGTGAAACGGTTATTATGCTCGATCCACATACCGGCGATATCTTCTCATACCCATTCATGGAGGTTGAAGAGGGACTCGAAGTGGGCTTTTCCGTCAAACCTGCAGGCTCCCTTCTGCTGTTTGTAGCGGACCGTGAAACAGATGCTCCGCCACTCCCGGTTAAACCGGCAGCCACAACAGTGCTGGAAATCACCGGCATGGAAGTTAAGCCGCTATCATCCAATATGATGCCCCTCGATTACGGCGAACTCATTATCGAGGGCGACCCGAAAGGCAATATGTATTTCTACACCGCCGGCGACAGGGTATGGCGACATTACGGCTACAATGACAATCCATGGTCAGTCTCCGTACAGTTCAAATCGGAGCTTGCCGAAGCCGACACCTTTGCCGACGGTACCGGTTTCGAATTCACCTACGATTTCCATGTAGGTGAGGGAACAGATATGCACTCAATAACAGCTGTTGCAGAGAGGCCGGAGATATTCGCCCTCTCCGTGAATGGCAACACACTCGATCCCATTCCCGGCAGATGGTTCGCCGACAGGGATTTTGCCGTTTACGGTATAGGTGAACACCTGCAGGCCGGCCATAACACGGTAAGCCTTACTGTCAGTCCCATGAGTATGTTTGCCGAGTTGCACCCGGTATATCTTAACGGTAACTTTTCCCTTGAGGAGGCAGAAAGGGGCTGGAGAATTGTGCCCTCAGAGCCCCTGGGTACCGGATCATGGAAGGAACAGGGCTATCCATTCTACAGCGACCGTGTAAGCTATGTCAGGGAACACTTCTTCGATGAAAAGCCCCGGGCAGCGGTCGTGCAGCTTGGTGACTGGAAAGGTACTGTGGCCGAAGTGCTGGTCAACGACATCCATGCCGGCATAATTGAACGGCCGCCTTACAGCCTCGATATTTCCGGGTACCTGGAAGAGGGATACAATAAAGTGGAGGTAACTGTTTACGGATCGCTGAAGAACCTGCTTGGACCGCACCACAACGTCAGGAGATACGGCATTGTGACGCCGTGGGACTATAAGTTTGCGCCTGCCCAGCAACCGCCGGGCGGGGATTATGACCTGTTTGATTACGGACTAATGGAGGACTTCACCATTCTGGTATCAGAGCAGGGTTCTCCCTGAAGTTTTTCACCATACCGGCAACGGAGTTACTTCCAGTTTCAGCATTTCACCCAACCGTTTGGGGATTGGAATTACCTCCCGGAGATTACATCAAAACATGTGACTGAACAGGATCCATATTCCGGGATTTCACCAAACCGCTTAGCCCGGGGATAATACCAAAACCGTAACATCACAGAAAAGAACCTGTAAAGTTCAGGAGGCAAGGCATTGCAAGGCAAAGCAAGGCAATGTAAGTTAAAGCTCCAGCTTTATGGCTCCCCTGTTCCTGATAAACAACTTTTTACAGGCCCCTTTACCAAAAACATGCTCCATGGTTTTTGCATAGTCGTCAAGAAGGTCATCCGGCACGAATGCCTGGATGGTACCGGCAAACCCTCCCCCGTGAACACGCCAGGCTCCGCTGCCCCTGAGTACCATCTCGCTCATTGCAAGTCCCAGTGCCACTCCCTGCTCCCTCACACTTTGGGGTGAGTGAATGTTCTGATTGTACATGAAAGAGCTGTAACCCGATTCCACAACCATACCTAGAAAAGCACTGAAATCGCCCTTCTCCAGCGCCTCCACCTGTCTCACCACCCTTTCATTATCTCCCTGGAAATGGTATGCTCTCAAGATGGCCCTGTCTCCCGTCTTCTTCCTCAGACCGGGTATGGCCTCAACCACATCCTCAAGGCTCACCTGCCTGAGTACATCAGCTCCAAGTGCCGATGCCACCGATCTCATATCAGACGGGAGCGATGCATATTCATCATTCAGCCCTGCATGGTCACCTCCGGTATCGGTAATAACGAGAGAGTAACCTGTCGCGGTAAAGTCAAAGTCCACCCTCCTCACTAAAGGATCGGCAGGGTCCTTGAAATCAATTGTTACAAGTCCCCCGACCGCACAAGCCACCTGGTCCATAAGTCCGCAAGGCTTACCGAAATATTGGTTCTCGGAGTACTGGCCTGTCTTTGCAATCTGTAACGGATCAATATTCCCCTCATTGAACAGGTGGTTTATCATAGTGCCGATAAGCACCTCGAAAGATGCCGATGAGCTGAGTCCCGACCCTTTAGGTACCCGCCCCTCGATACATGCATCAAAACCGCTGCATCCGAAACCGGCGCTCCTGAGGCCGGCGACCATCCCACGCACCAGGGCCGCTGCAGTGAATTTTTCTTCTTCCCTTACCGCAGTATCGCCCATATCAATTTCAAAAGCGGGATAACCTTCCGAATCTATCCTTATTATCTCTGAACCGTTCGGTGCAGCAACGGCAATGTTGTCAAGGTTCACCGACCCTGCAAGCACCCTGCCGTAATTGTGGTCGGTATGGTTTCCCCCTATCTCGGTGCGTCCCGGCGAGCTGAAAAACGAACATTCGCCTGCGGCTCCGAACCTCCCGGCAAACCTCTCTGCCAACCCGGTCCATATAGCCAGTTGCCTGTCAAGCTCCTCCGGATCGTTGCCGTAAAGAGCTGCAAAATGACTGTTCCTGCCTGATGCTATCCGGTTTTTTACACTATCTGTTATTGCCATTTAATGATGTTTTGGCTTTAAAAATATAAAATGTCCACGACACTCGAAAAAGTTGTTAAAGAGCATTCAGGAGACTGCTTATTGCTGTTCAAGCTCAATCGTGCCATAATCCTCCTTGCGGAATAGGAATATGAAGGCGAGGGCACAAAGGACTGCCATGGCTGTTGTAATACTCCATATGGTATCCCACTGGTATACAGTTATTCCAGCTTGCTCCGTACTGAAAATACCGATTATCTGGCCGCTTATGAAATTTCCGGCAAGCAGGCCCGCCCCGAAAGTCACAAAAAAGATGAAGCCCTGTCCCTGCGAACGAAGTCCGGCAGGAGCCTTACGATCAATATATATCTGTCCTCCCAGGTAAAAGAAGCCGAATATGATGCCATGTACAAATACTGCTGTAAGGATCATTGGCAGCTGCAGGTTGCCATCAGCAAAAACAAGGGAACCATAACGTATAACAAGTGCAACAAGCCCGATTATCATCGTTCTGCGCAATCCATACTTTTTTATTGAGATGGGTACAGCCAGCAGTATGAATATCTCCAGCATCTGCCCCATGTTCATGGTAAGGGAAATAAACCGGAAACCGCTGTCAGCCAGAAACTCTGAAAAATATGACCAGTACATAGAAAAAGGTATCATGGCAAAAAAGGAGAGAAATATAAAAACGGCAAAATTACGGTCTTTCATGAGCTTTATGCTCCTGAAGCCCATTATGTCAATCAGGGAAGCCTTTTCTCCCCTGGCCGGAGGAGGTGTGTCAGGAAGTCCGAGATTGAAGAGTCCGGCCACAACAGCGATTCCGGCCGCATAAAGAAACGGAATATGTGTGCCGTCAAAGTCAACTCCTATCACTCTTACAGTAAAAAGGCTGAACACTCCGGCAAAAACCCAGCCAATAGCACCAAAAACCCTGATACGGGGAAAAATGTCAGAATCAACATGCTTCATGGTAATACTGCTTGTAAGTCCCCATGAAGGCATATAAAAGATCATGGCTGTCAGAAGGAAAACAAACAGTAAAACAGGGTTGGAGGTAAGCCCTGCAAATAACAGCATCACACCAACAATGAAGTTGGTAACGGCAAGAACAACCTGCCCCCTGAAATACCGGTCGGCAACCATGCCGACAATGGGAGAAGCCATGCAGCCAATTGCCATAGAACTAAGTATAAGCGCTGTTAGCGTTCTGGAAAGCCCCATATTGGCCAGGTATGCGGCAAGAGGCACCCACCATACAGCAAAAAGCATGTATTGGAAGAACATCATCAGGGAGAACCTGAAATAAAGAAACAGGTTACTTTTCATAGTTAAAGGTTATTAGGTTGATTGATTGATTGATTGATTGATTGATTGATTGATTGATTGGCTGACAGCCCC
>REEN01000082.1 GCA_007695015.1 Marinilabiliales bacterium | reverse complement strand
CGCGCACTATCGAAGCATCGGGCACGTCGGCATGGATAACGGGGTTCTGGGGCTCTAAAACCTGTTTGCATCCAGCATGGGCAAACAGTATTAAAACCATAGCCAATATCAAAGAAGTTTTTCCGGCCATCTTAAAGAGGTCTGTAAATTGTGTAAACATCATTACCGGAGGCAATAATAAATAAAAAGTGTAAAATCTACAATTATTATTGACCGATTTAACAATTTATCCCCACAGGCGCACCGGGAATCATCCAGCTAAATGAAGGCCTGCACCCATCCGGCGGTATTCCCTTCTGGCAGAATTTACTGCCGGCACCTATCTGGCGGCAACTAATGCCTGCACCATCTTGCAGAATTGACGGCCTGCAAACACCTGGCAAATATTTTCGCCAATAATCTTAAAAAACACTTAAAATTATTTTGTATATATCAGTTTCTTATATATATTTGTTTTCAGTATATCTAATAATGTTATATAAGTTGACGAAACAATGAACAAAAACAACCTGATCAAGGGAACTCTCAGTCCGATAATCCTGAAATTGCTTTCTGAGAACAAGAGAATGTACGGGTATGAGATAACCCGGAAAGTAAAGGAGATTACCGATGGAAAGGTAGAGCTTACATTCGGGGCGATTTACCCTGTCCTGCACAAACTTGAAAAAGAGGGTGTCGTAAAGACCGAGTCGGCCATTGCAAACAACAGGAACCGCATTTACTATTCGCTTACCGAAAAAGGCAAGAGCACTGCCGCAGAAAAAATTGCAGAGCTTAAAGAATTCCTTGAAGCAATGAAGATCATTATTAATCCGAATTATAGCCTCCAGTACTTCCGGCTATAAGCCTGTTAGTCGGCACTGGCAAATGCATAATGCTGAACATGAACTATATCCTGCACATATATACATAGTTTTCAACTTAATTGATCTGTATTATGGATATAAAGACTTCTCCGGAAATCTGCACCCTGAACATTGAGCAGATAGAGAGGATCGCCTCTGATGTAAGAAGAGCCCGGATAACACTCTCCCACCTGGCCGACGACCTTATCGACCATATTTGCTGTGAGGTGGAAAGTGAGTTGGGAAAAGGGAAAAACTTCGAGGAGGCATACCGGAACATCAGGCAACAGGCAGGAATAAGAAGGCTTAAACAGATACAAGAGGATTCCCAGTTCCTAATTGATAAAAACTACCGGATTATGAAAATGACAATGAAAATTACTGGAAACGTTTCCCTGGCAATGCTGGGGCTTGCAACCGTCATGAGGCTTTTTCACTGGCCCGGGGCAAATGTGGTACTGGTTCTTGGTTTTATTGTACTTGCCCTTGTTTTCTTCCCTGCTGCAATCTGGTCTAACCACAGGGACACAAAAATGAGGCTCTCAAGGACCCTGCACTCCCTGATTATGGTAGGTGGTATCCTGCTGATGGCAGGGGTGCTGTTCAAGGTCATGCACTGGCCAGGAGCCGGTGTCGTAATAGGTTCAGGATGGATCGTGGTGATCCTGCTGTTCCTTCCGCTGCTTCTTTATGCAAAGCTGAAAGAGGCCGGAAACGGAAAGCAGAGGCTTATGGCATGGTCGGGGATCGGGGGAATCATGATCTTTGAACTTTCAACCATGTTCAAGATGTTTCACTGGCCGGGTGCTAATGTCCTTATGATAGTTGGATCCATTATGCTTATCAGTGTATTCCTTCCTGCCTATACCGGCGCGAAGCTCAAGGAAGCCGGCAGGGTAACCGGGTCAGTGATCTTTGTCCATCTGGTCGCGGTCTATCTGGTGATATTAACTTTCCTGCTTGCTGTCAATGTTTCAACTGCAGAGACAGCCGTACTGTTCCCCGAAAGGGAAAACTCAAACGAACCGGTGCCGGTAAATACCGAATTGATCACCGGGCAATCTGACATATCGACACCAGGCTCACCTTCAGTAAATTATTAACTCACAAAACCCGGCAATCATGAAGCAATTTGTTTATATATCCGGAACAGTCAGCACAAACATGCTGCTGCTGGGCGCAATATTCAAAATGAACCACTGGCCGGCATCGAATATCCTGCTGGTAGTTTCCATCCTACTTTTTGGTTTTGTTTTCCTGCCTGCGGCGCTGCTCTCCAGCTATAATGCACAGGAGCAAAAGAAGTATAAATGGCTGCATATAGTGACCTTCATTGCTTTTGCAATCAGCCTTACGGCTGCACTCTTCAAGATAATGCACTGGCCTGGTGCGGGAGTTTTGCTCTTGTTTGGCATTCCCCTGCCTTTTGTGATTTTCCTGCCGGTCTACCTTTACAGCACACGGGACGTGAAAAACCAGTCCCCTGCCTTAGCAATGGGTGTGATGTTCGGACTTACATTCCTGGCAGTTTTCAGCGTTATGCTTTCGCTTAGAGGTATTGCCTGAGTTATAAGCAAACACCAAGGTACTGGTGCAATTTAATGCCGGATTTTTAGTTATCTTTAAAAAATCGGGTATTAATCTCCGGCTATACTGGCAAATACCCCCGACATTGTTGAAAATCACATGAATTGGGCAAACTTATCCAATCGCTTAACAGGGCTGGCTGCCAGGTATTCAGCCATTACTGTTATCTATCTCCTGATGCTGGTAATGCCGGCCCGGCAAGGATTCAGCCTGCCCGGGCCGCCACCGGCAGCCGATGAACCGGGTGCTGTGGGATTAACTCTCAGTGGTGGCGGGGCACGGGGACTGGCGCATGTGGGGTTGCTTCACATAATTGACAGTGCCGGACTTAGGATAGACTATATTTCCGGTACCAGCATGGGAAGCATAGCCGGGGCCATGTACGCTTCCGGTTACACTGCTGCCGAGATAGAGGAGTTTGCCCTGTCGATGGACTGGAACTCAGTCTTCGGGCGGTTTGCAGAACTGGAAAATGTACACATCCGCCATCGTGAAAACTTCGAACGAAACATCATAGAACTACCATTCGAGGAAGGCCGTTTCCGGATAAAAACAGGTATAATTGAGGGACAGCAGATGTGGAACATTTTACAGGAGCTTTTCTTCCATGTAAGGCACATAGATGATTTTTCGAACCTCTCAATACCTTTTGCCTGTGTTGCCACCGATATCGAGACCGGCGATGCCGTTGTCATGAACAGCGGCAACATAGTGAGCGCCATCAGGGCAAGCCTTGCTATTCCCGCGGTCTTAACAACAGTTGAACGGGACGGGAGGAAGCTTGTTGATGGTGGTGTTGTAAACAATTTCCCGGTTGATGTGGTAAAGGATATGGGCGCCGAATTTGTGATCGGCATGAATGTTTCACAGGGCCTGAGGCCTGCTGCCGAACTGATTACACCGGTTGATATTCTTTACCAGATGGGTTTTTTCCAGGATGCACAACGTTTAAATATTAACCGGGAGATGACAGATATCTACCTGGAGCCTGACCTGGAGGGTTTTTCCGCCGCAAGCTTTGATAATGCACCGGAGATGATTGAAAGGGGTAAAAAGGCAGCGAGGCAATACTACTCGCTGTTTGAGGAGCTGGCACTGGCACAGCAAGCGGCAGGGTCAGGTGAAAAGCCTGCTTACCGCACCGCTCATGATAAGCAGGAAGACCGGGGCGACAGGGTCCTGACTGCGCAGGCAAAAGCACACCGCACCGATTTCATTGTGGTCGATTCGGTTGCCTTCAAAGGGCTGGACAGGGTCAGGGTGAGTTTTATAAGCGACATGGCCGGTATCAGTAAGGGAGATACCCTGAGACCACGCGACTTATCCAGGATAACCAACAGGCTATTTGCCACCGGGTATTTCAGCAGGATCGACTATGATCTGGCAAGGCCTGACCCGGATGAACCTGCTGCCATACTCGGCTTCAATTTTTTTGAGGATCCTTTCAATAAGATCAGTGCGGCGCTGCACTACAACTCCTTTCTTGGTGTCGGTATCATCGCAGGCATCTCGTTAAATAAGTTTTTATTGTACAACCTTTCGGCGGAAGTCAGGGCACGTATTGGCGAGAAACCCGCTATTTATGCAGGGCTTGATCTCTTTACCGGTGAGAGGCAGCGGACCTGGATAAATGCAAATTTCTCAGGCGACTATTTCACGTTCGATGTATATGAGGATTTTGAACCTGTTTCCAGGTACAGTCAGGGTTACACCCATTTCGAAACTTCCATCAACAGGAGAACCGGCAGGAGAAGCTACCTGAGTGGCGGCGCTGCATCATACTACCAGGGCCTCTCTCCGGTTACGCGGTCAGATATCCGGATCAGTGGCAGCAACAGCGGCCTTAAAAGTTTCCTGAGATGGAAGATGCATTCAGTGAACAGGCATGCTTTTCCCCAGAGGGGTCAAAGAGGTTCACTTTCTGCCACCTGGTTTTTCAACCAGGATCCCTCTCTCAGGATTACCGATATTGCCGGAAACCGCCTGACCCTGTCAGACATCGGTATAGAGATAAACAATTTCCTGCAGGCAGGGTTTAACTGGGAATCTTACATACCGGTAAGTGGCCGGCTTACATCATTTACACATTTCCAGGGAGGATATAATTTTGATTATCACCAGGGGTTTATCAATATGTTCAAAGTAGGAGGCATCGATCCATACCTGAGAGACCAGGTTGTCTTTGCAGGGTTGACCGAATATGAACTGATGACACAGTCAATACTTACAGGTGCAATGGGCTGGCAGTACAATGTATGGGACCGGTTTTTCATCACACCTGTTATCAACGCCGCCCTTTTTGACTACGTTATCTTTGAGCCCTACAATGTCACACGCGACAATTTCATACTTGGTGCGGCACTTGACATTGGCTTCCTCACAGGAGCAGGGCCCTTGAGGACTACCTTCTCTTACAGCCCCACAACAAACAGGATACTGGCATTCATCAATGTCGGATGGGCATTCTGAGTATGTGCCGACCGCCGGCAACTGCAAAAGGCATGATAAAAACTACTGCAGAAGGGCTGGGTTCAGGGAAGCGTGGGATTTTATTCTTCAGAGAGTCTTCTTTCCTGTTCGATCTGTTCTTTCTCTCGTTGGATCTCTTGTTTTAGCTGTTCCTCTGTTGGCAAGTACATCTGATACTTTGATGCAAAGATATGCTTGCTTTCATTGAGCAAACTGTACTTAACAACTGTTTTATTCTTTTCGGTACAAAGAATAAGCCCTATTGTTGGATTATCCCCGGACTGTTTTACATTTTCTTCGAAAAAGCGTACATAAAAATCCATCTGACCGATATCCTGGTGCGTGAGCTTCTCGGTTTTCAAGTCAATGAGCAGAAAGCATTTGATTATGTAGTTGTAGAATACCAGGTCAATGTAAAAATGGTCTGTCTCTGCTGTGATACGGTACTGGCGGCCCACAAAGGTAAAGCCGTTGCCGAGCTCCAACAGAAAATGCTGCAACTTATTAATCAACGCCGTTTCAAGCTGCTGCTCGGCCAGCTTTTCCTTCTCCTTCACGTTCAGGAACTCCAGCACATAGGGGTCTTTTATAAGCTGCTCAGGGTGCATACTGTCCCCCTGCGACCTGCCATCCTGAAGCATGCCCCTTTTGTTCCTGCTCAACAGCACCCTATCGTAGTACAGGCTGTTGATCTGCCTTTCTAACTGGCGAGTACTCCAATTGCCCTGTATGGCTTCATCCATGTAAAATTCCCTAGCGCTGTCTTTCTCTACCCGCATTAGATGCCGGTAGTGCGTCCAGGATAATTCGTGACGCAGCGCGTCACGTTTTTGAAAAACAGCGTAAAACTTCCTGATGTTCCTCAGGTTGCTCTCGTCAAAACCCCGCCCATACTCCTTGGTCAGCCTCTCGGATAGACCTTTCAGCAGGAAGCTGCCGTACTCCGCCCGCCTTTGGCCCTTCTGCTCTTCTTCAACTATTTCACGGCCGATATCCCAGTAGGCCTGCACCATCTCAATGTTAGCTGTATGGTATACCCGCTCCCGGGCTTTGTCCAGGATCTCGCGTACCCGTTTGTACAGGATGTCAATATTTCGCGCCAGTTCCTTGCTCATGTTCTTATCGTATTGGTTTTCAAACATAATCATTTCTTATGCTTAAATACCTTCAGGTCGCAATTTGCGATCTTAAAACATTTTATCTGCCAGGGGATTCAACTTTTCCAGCCTGCTCTGCAACTTATCCAGGTTACCAAGCTGATACCTTCCGGTCGAGCTCACATACTTATGCCCTGCCATATACTGCAAATGCCTGTTTTTATTTGACTTAACTTTCTCCAGCTTGAGGTGCCAAATTGGCTCCTCCAATCTTTAAGCTCCTGCCCGGTCAAATCAAACAAAAACTCTTCGGGAAGGCGAACATTGTTTCTTTTAACTGTTTATTCACACTATGTGTCGCTACCAGCAATATCAACCAGGGCATTACTAAGGCGCCCGATTTTCTCAAGATCAGTTCAGAACAGAAATCTGTTCATTATA
>REEN01000081.1 GCA_007695015.1 Marinilabiliales bacterium | reverse complement strand
CTCCCCCTTACCCCCCGGGGGGGTGGGAGTGGACCTGTGCAAACGGTCTTGCCGCCTATTTTCAAACTCTAACGCCACTATCAACAATTAACCGCACAAAATATCAATAATTCAGCGATATTACAATGATCATGGTTCTTGTAACGCGCTGATATTTACAGGTAATTGAGCTGTGATTTTTCTTAAAAGGGAAATAAGTGATGATAAGAAAAATGGTTAAAGGTCAATATGCCTGTGTTTTATGTAGTTATTTCTACGAAAAAAGCCCGTAAAGGTTATGATATTGATCTATTTATATTAAAATAAAATTGTTTTTGCAAGTGCCAGAAAATGAACGCAAAACAGCATTAAAAAAACCGGCCATATTTGTATGACCGGTTTTTTTGATAAATGGTTGCTTACCACCTGCTAACGGCTGGTTTCAGGGGACTAATACGGGATTGGAGCCGCAATCGCACAGCTTCAGGACAACATCAGCGTACAGTTCAGTCGATTAAAACCTGTTTAAAATCCGAAATTGCACAGCTTTATTATTACAGTGATGGCAATTTCAGCAGATTAAAACCTGTACGACAGCCCTGCACCCAGAAGTTGTTTGAACTGGACCTTCGGGCCGGATTTGTCGGCTACCCCGTCGCCGGTTGAATCGTATGGTATCATGACCGATTCGTCGTAAATGAGGTGGGTGGCGAAACTTAGTGTTATATAACGGGTTACGTTCATCATGACCAGGGCCTCCCAGTTGATGTCGAGGTTCTGCGGCTTTTCAAGGTAGTTGGAGAAGATGTCGATCTTGGTCCTGACCGAGATATTCTCTGTAATAGTGCGGCGGTACTGGGCGCGCAGGTATCCTCCGAATTCGGCATAGGTCTTCTCGCCGGGGTCGACGCCAAAAGCTCCCTGGGCCGAAAGGTCAGGGTCGGTCACGAGCGTTAACTTCCCCGTTAAGGGGGCTAAAAAAAGTGTGAACCTGTCATCGGGCTGGTAATCCATACCAATGGCCCCGAGAAGGTAAGCGGGTGCAAGGAAACGGCTGATGGCGACCGAGTCGTTGGGGTACCTGTAACCTGGTGCCATCTGTGTCCTGAAGTTGACAAGCCCGGCATAGAACCAGTTTTCCGCGGCCCTCATACCGGCTTTCGAAACAATGTCGACCTTGTCATCATTCTTCCTCACGCCTTCGTCTTCCTGCTTGAGGAGGCCGTAGCCCAGATCGAGGGAGTTGTTCCAGGAAATGGATCCACGCCGGTAGTCGGCAAACATGCTCACTATGCTGTTCCCCGAAAGGGAATTCTGTCCGCCGGCAGCCCAGTTGGTGAGCGATATCTGTGAAAAACTGAGGGAGAAAAGTCCCCCGGTCTGCCAGCCGTCTTCAATTTCTTCGTCAATGTCGAGAAGGTCTGATTCGACTTCGGTTACCTGGGCCGTTGCAAGGGTGGTGGCGAGTATTCCGAGGCAGATTGTAAACAATGTTCGTTTCATGATAATGGTTTTTGTTTGACAGGGGTTGTCCCCTGGGATTTGTAATTCAAAATTGAATAAAGAATTTTAATCCGGAATTGTTTAAAATATTTGCAGGCCAAAGCAAAAAACCGGTTTTTAAAGCCGGTTTTTGATTAATAGTATTACCCTTTCGGGGAATTGCAATTTTTGCATGATTTCGCAGCCAGGCGCAAATCATTATGCTTTGGGGGCACTTGTTGGAATTAAAGGATCAGCATGGCATCGCCGTAGGTGCCGAACCGGTATTTCTCCTTGATGGCCACTTTGTATGCCTTGAACAATTGGTCAAATCCGGTAAAGGATGATACGATCATCAGCATTGTTGAAAGTGGCAGATGAAAGTTTGATATCATTGAGTCCGGAACCTGTGGTTCATAAGGGGGAAAGATAAATTTGTTGGTCCATCCGTCATATGGCTTCAGTAAGCCGGTTGTTGATACGGCGCTTTCAAGGGTGCGCAGTACGGTGGTACCTACTGCGCATATGTTTTTCCTTTTTTCTTTTGCCTCGTTAACTGTATTGGCTGCTTGCTCCGTTACGATAATTCTTTCAGAGTCCATTTTATGTTTAGTCAGGTCTTCAACGTCGACAGTGCGGAAGTTGCCAAGTCCGACATGGAGAGTGATCTCTGCAAAATTAACGCCCTTGATCTCAAGGCGCTTAAGCAGTTCGCGGCTGAAGTGCATGCCGGCAGTAGGCGCTGCCACGGCGCCCTCATGTTTTGCAAAGATGGTCTGGTACCGTTCCCGGTCTTCCGGCTCAACCTCGCGCTTTATAAATTTCGGCAAAGGGGTTTCGCCGAGGTTGTAGAGTGTTTCCTTGAATTCTTCGTAGGGGCCGTCGTAGAGAAAGCGCAGGGTCCTGCCACGAGAAGTTGTATTGTCGATCACTTCGGCTACCAGCACATCATTTTCGCCAAAATAGAGTTTGTTGCCGATCCTGATCTTGCGGGCCGGGTCTACCAGCACGTCCCATAAACGCTGCTCCCTGTTGAGTTCCCTGAGCAGGAACACTTCGATCTCGGCCCCGGTTTTTTCCTTGTTCCCAAGAAGCCTGGCGGGGAAAACCTTGGTGTTATTGAAGACCATAACATCCTGGTCGTCAAAATAATCCATTATTTCCTTGAAGATCCTGTGCTCAATTTTCCCGGTGTCCCGGTGAAGTACCATCAGACGCGATTCGTCGCGGTTCTCTGATGGATGTTTTGCAATAAGACTTTCTGGAAGGTTGTACTTGTAACGTGATAATTTCATTCTCTCCATCATCATTTTCTGCTTAACCAGCTCTTACTATTAAGAGCCTCTTATACGTAATAACGCCTGTTTTGTTCTATTTATGCGTAAATTTTTTGAAATTGTTCGGGAGAAACTGCATCTTCAAGCCGGTATTCTCCAATTCTTGTCCTTTCGAGCGATGAAAGGTATGCGCCGCTGCCAAGTTCCCTGCCCAGATCTCTTGCCAGAGACCTGATATACGTTCCTTTGCTGCAGGCGATCCGCAATCTTAGCGCCGGCAGGTCAAAATGTTCGATTTCCAGTTCCCTGATGCTTATCCTGGCAGCAGGCAGCTCAATGTCATCTCCCCTGCGGGCTCTCTTGTAAGCTCTTTTCCCATCAATGAACTTGGCCGAGAACAGCGGTGGTACCTGGTCAAACTCCCCCCTGAATTTTTCAAGCGCCCTTTCAATCAGTTCCCTTGTAATGTGCGCTGTCCCGTATTCGCCGTCGATTTCAGTTTCCAGGTCGAACGAGGGCGTGGTCTTGCCCAGCATGAATTCGGCAACATACTCTTTTTCCATAGACTGGAAATTGCTTATCTCCTTGGTCATCCTGCCGGTACAGATTATTACTAGTCCGCTCGCCAGCGGATCAAGTGTCCCCGCATGACCCACCTTGATCTTGCGTATGCCGTAATATTTTCTAAGCACCGACCTTATCTTGTTGACGGCATCGAAGGATGTCCACCCCAGGGGCTTGTTTATCAAAATTATGCCGCCGGTCAGCAGGCTTGTGTCTTTTTCTGGAACAGTCATCCGTTATTATTAACCAAGGAAAATGGCAGTTAAAGCCACTATGATACAATATATTGCAAAATAAATCAATTTACCTTTCCTGACTACGTTGAGCATTACCCTGCATGCAAACAGTCCCGACAAAAATGCCGCGACAAAACCTATGATAAGTGGGACTGTGCCGATGGTGACCTGTGAAGGGTCGCTATCTCTTATAATATCGAAGAATGTAGCGCCGATGATCGGCACCAGCACCATAAGGAATGAGAATTTGGTTACCAGGTCCTTTCGTACACCCAGTAAGAGCCCTGTCGCAATGGTTGCTCCTGAACGCGAGATGCCGGGAAGCACTGCAAACGCCTGGGCAATTCCCATAATGAAGGCATCACGCCAGGTCACGTCCTTGTCTTTGGACTTTGCCAGGTAAGTAAGCAGCAGCAGGCTTGCTGTTACCAGGAGCATACTGCCTACAAATACTATGTTTCCTGTGTAAACGCTTTCTACCTCGCTCATGAAAAATATCCCGACTATGGCGACCGGGATCATGGAGACGGCTATTTTGAAGGCGTATATTGTTTCTTCATTCCATTCGAATTTCAGGAAACCCGTGGCAAGTTGCCGCAGATCTTTGAAGAATACGACAATAATGCTCAGTACTGTAGCGGCATGTACGAGAATTGAGAAGGTCAGGTTTTCCTTTGCCTCTATGTCAAGTACCACTTTTCCGAATTCAAGGTGGCCGCTGCTGCTTACGGGCAGGAATTCAGTAAGTCCCTGCACCAGTCCCATAATCAATGCTTCTAACCAGGTCATGAAATAATGTTTTTTGAAATATTAAAATTGATATGATCTATTGTCTTGGTATAACAGTTTTGCTGCCCGGCCGGCTTCGACCGGGGTTAAGGGGAAACGTGTCAGTGATAACGTTATGTTGTCTGCCCACAGGCGCCGGGGTTATTTACTTTCATGGTCGTCTTCCTTTGGCTTCTTCATTATGGCGTAGATAATGAATACAAAACCAAATACAGCAACCAGTGGTGCCAGCGTTATGCGGCGAAAACTGAATATTTCGGGATTGAAGACTTCAGGGTCGTCAGACCCGCCGCCGATCATCAGGATAAAGCCAACAACTATTATAACCACTCCAATGATCAGAAGCCTGTAATTTTCCCTTGCGAAGGGGAAATCAAAGGACTTTGCCGGTTCTTTCTTTTTCTTTGCCATTAATTATTATATAGTTTATTTGCATAATTTGCCTTCTAATAGTAGAGGTCGTCAGTTTTCATGCGCAGATACCGGCTTACAGCAAAAAAGGTCGATATCCAGTTTATTATTATCCCAAGAATTACTATTGACAGAAACAGCAGTCCGATCGTTTGCAGGTCATGGAACCCGAAAAGATCGGCAAACTCTTTTTGAACAGTATAGATAAGCCCAAACATCAGTCCGTTTGCCAGTATTGCTGCATATAGTCCGTGCGCAGCACTCCTTGCGAGGAAGGGCCTTCTTATGAACGCGTTGGTGGCACCTACGAGCTTCATGGTGTTAATGATGAACCTTCTTGCGTAGACCGAAAGCCTTATGGTGTTGTTGATGAGCGACAGGGATATGAGAAAAAGCATCAGGCTGAAAGCCGTGATGATAATGCTTATCCTCCTTATGTTTTCATTGACAAGGTGTACGAGCGATTTCTGGTAGTACACCTCCTGAACATCCTGGAACTGCTCGATGTCTTTTTCTATCACGGCTATACTGTCGGGGTTGGCCCAGGCTGCAAACAGGTTCACCTCTATTGAGGGCGACAGCGGGTTATACCCGAGAAAACTGATAAAATCCTCTCCCAGCATGTCTTCCAGCTCACTGGCGGCCCTCTCTTTGGTGATGTACCTGGTCGACTTGACATACCGGGCCGCATCGAGGTTCTTCTGGATCCTTATGATGTCAACCTCTTTTATTTCCTCGTCAAGGATCACTGAAAAGCTGATGTTCTCCTTAACATATTCGGAAAGGTTCCGTGCGTTGAGCACCAGGAATCCCATAAGTCCCACCATAAATAGCAACAGTGATATACTAATTATGGAAATGAAATAGGAGCTTCTCAGCCTCCTCTTGATGACTTTTGGATCTTTCTTCATTTCTGGTTACTTATGATGGTGGAGATTCCTGTTTGCTGGAGGCGCTGCCACCGGGTTGCTGATTGCCGCGGCTTCTTGTTGCTGATTGCCGCGCCGGTCTGCATAACCTGTCAGCCAATAACCTCTGTCCATCCGAACTTGTCTTCTTCATCACCAAACTGTATGCCGAGCAGCTTTTTATATATCGCCGTTGAGATTGGCCCCGGCTTCCCGTCTTTGCAATAATTTATTGTTTTACCTGTTTCCAGGTCGTGTACCTCGCCTATCGGTGCAATGATGGCTGCTGTCCCGCATGCGCCGGCCTCTTCGAAGGTTTCAAGCTCATCGAAGGCAACCGGCCTGCGCTCCACTTTCAGTCCCATATCTTCTGCAATCGTCATTACACTTTTATTGGTAATTGATGGCAGTATTGAGTCGGACTTAGGCGTAATGTAGGTGTTGTCTTTAATTCCAAAGAAATTGGCGGCGCCTATCTCGTCTATGTATCTTTTCTCCTTTGCATCCAGGTACATGGGTGAGCCATAACCTGCATCAATGGCGCGCATTACCCCGCGCAGGCTGGCGGCATAGTTGCCTCCCACCTTTATGTGTCCGGTCCCCAGCGGGGCTGCCCTGTCGGTATCCCTTACAACAGCTATTTTGACCGGGTTGAAACCTTCCTTGAAGTATGGTCCTACCGGAGTCACAAAAACCATGAACATATACTCGTTTGCCGGTTTGACGCCAACCTGGGCCCCCGTGCCGAGCAGAAGGGGACGAATATACAGCGCGGCACCGGTTCCGTGCGGGGGAACAAAATGCCGGTTCATGAGCACGGCTTTTACCACCGCTTCTTTGAAAAGCTCTGCGGGTACCTGTGCCATGTAGATACCTTCAGCCGACCCAACCATCCTGGCTGCATTTTCCTGCCAGCGGAAAAGTCTGATCTTTCCGTCTTTACCCATAAAGGCTTTCATTCCCTCGAAGGCCTGCTGCCCGTAATGAAGACAGGTTGCGGCCATATGGATGTTAATATGCTCGGCAGAAGTGACTTCCAGCTCACCCCATTTACCGTTCCTGTAGTAACAACGTACGTTGTAATCGGTTTTGACATATCCGAACGGAAGGTTTTTCCAGTCAGTATTTTCCATAGTGCCTGTTTTTCCGCCAAATTTAATCATAATATAAATAATCGCCAATGGCAAAAGGAACCCTGAGTCTCTTCCAAAGGAGTTACGGCTGGCTGGTTGTTTTGCCGGACTGGCCATTCTTCTCTGTCAGCAGTTCGGATTGGTGGCGGGGACTAACTTCAGAGAGCTTCCGGGCAGTCAGGGTATAAAATTCAAAACTTTTTAGTTGCCGCGCCATGTTTTTAATAAAATCCTCTTTGGAGGAGACCATGCCATAAGAGTTCATCTCTTCATATAGCTTTTCTGCATTTACTTTCAGACCTGGTTTCCCTATAAATGCAAGCCGGGCGTCGGAGAGTACCATCCCTGGCATACTGCCGGCCGTGGGTGGGAAAAGGGGCGCCTTCAGCAGGTCGCAAATATCCCTGGCCTGTTTTTCGGTATATTTATTCCTTATGAACACCTCGCGCGAAAGCTGGTCAATATAGCCATCCCTTTCGCTGTATCCCCTGATGTAGCTGTAGCAGTCGAACAGCGCTGCTGTACGTACCGCCAGTCTTTCTTCTTCAGACAACTGTTCTGAGCCTGCAAGCAGGTCGCAGCGTGTAAGGAGGTCAACGCAATACTTGTGGTTGTGAAAGCAAAGAGCCGCTGGCAGCTCATCCTCCATTATCGCCAGGTATTCTTCTTCAAGATCTCTGAGCCTCAGGAACTGCAGTTTTGTAAAAAACCGGCGGTTGGGTTCTTCTCCTTTCATGTCGACCGAGTATTCAGGCCTGAAACCCTTCACAAAGTACATATCTATGTTGCCTTTGTATTTAACCGGCATCTTACCCCGGTACTCGCACACGAAGAAATCCTTTATATATTCGAATGTGCTTCCCGATATGTTTATCTGGCCCGTCTCACCTGATGATTCCATCCTGCTGGCCGTGTTTACAGAATCGCCCCAAATGTCGAAGGAAAGTTTTTTTTGTCCTACCACTCCGGCAATTACCGGGCCCGTATGAATCCCTATGCGAAGATCCCAGAAGTTTTCCTTTTCCTCCTTTAGCCTCTTCATGTGTTGCATAATCCTGATGGCGGCAAGAACAACGTCAACAGGGTTTGTAGTGTTTGCATCGGGTATTCCGCCCGCAGCCATATAGGCATCACCGATGGTTTTTATCTTTTCTATGTTGAATTCCTCGACAAGGGCGTCAAAATGGAAAAAGAACTTGTCAAGTTCATCGACAAGGATCTCGGGGTTCATCTGCTCGGCAATCCGGGTAAAACCTTCAATGTCGCTGAACAGAATAGTTACCATATTGTATTTGCGGCTGCTTGCCTTTCCTGTCAGTTTCAGTTGTGATGCTGTTTCTTTTGGCAGCATATTGGAAAGAAGTTCATCAACTTTTTCCTTCTGGCTCAGAAGCTCTTCGGTGCGTTCATGAATTATACCCTCAAGCTTGAATCTCAATCTGGCAAAACGCAGGTCCTTGCGTGCCAGAATATATAAGACCAGCAGAATAAGGGTGATTCCGGCAAGAATGGTCAGCCAGGGAGGTAATGAAATGAGGCTGGTAACGGAAACAGACAGGGCAGGGCCGGTTTGTGTTGAAAGGGCGCTGCCGGCATCGCCTGGTTCAGGCAGCGGCAGACTTAAAAATAAAGTGTTAGCTTTGTATACTACAGCAAATAGTATTGATATCATCTTTTTCGCGGACAGGTCTGATTATCCTGTTTTTACGTCGATTTGTCAAAAAGGTTATAAAATAGGACCTGTAACAGGGCTGCATATTTCTGATTTTTTATATTTTTATAGTTTTATTGGTCCAATTAAAATTATCTGATTATGGGAAGCACAGTCAAGCCATTAATGGTGCCCTGGGATTTTACCCAGGTTGCGGAATATGCCCTTGAACACGCCGTTAAAATTGCAAAGATTGACGGCAACCCTATTTACCTTGCTCATATAGCAAAGAAGAAAGAAGAGGAGGGGAAGCTCAAGGGAATACTTGATGTATATGCTGTTGAGGCATTCAAAAAATACAGCATAAAGCCCAAGACGATCGTCAGGCAAGGCAATATCTTTACCAGTATTGGTGAAATTGCCGATGAGATTGATGCCGAGATGGTAGTGATGGGAACACACGGCATGAAGGGTATGCAGAAGCTGACCGGCAGCTGGGCCCTGAAGGTGATTGTCAGTTCAAAGGTTCCCTTCGTCGTTGTTCAGTCGCCTCCTGAAAATAACAATTTTGAAGACATAGTTCTGCCAATCGATTTTCGCAAGGAAGATAAAGAGAAGCTCAATTGGATAGTATACCTCTATAAGCATTTCAACTCAAAAATTCATATCATCAAACCCAAAAAGTCTGATAAGAGGCTTGTAAAAGGGTTGAATGCAAATATTGCTTTCGCCAGAAAAATACTTGAACAGAAGCATGTTAAGTTCGACATGATAATCGCAGAGGGAAAAAAATCGTTTGCAAAGGAGACGATTGAATATGCGGTTAAGATCAATGCCCACATGATTGTCACAATGACCACCAAGAATATTGGTCTGGCCGATTATGTGATGGGAGCTGACGAGCAATATATTATTGCCAACAGCGCAAAGATTCCCGTGATGTGCATCAATCCGCGTATCGGAATTTCCACCGGCGGATTTACGGCCATGGGCGGCTGATCTTTCAGATGGAACTTGTTTTTGCCACAAACAATCCGGGTAAATTGAGGGAGATAGAAGATCTTCTGGGTTCAGATTTCAGACTCAGGAGTCTTAAGGATATTGGCTTTGAGGGTGATATACCCGAAACTAACCCTACCCTTGAAGAGAACGCTTCAGCAAAGGCCTTTTTTATTTATAACAGGTATTCAGTCAGCTGCTTTGCCGATGATACCGGACTTGAGGTTGAAGCTCTGAACAATGAACCTGGCGTATACTCGGCAAGGTATGCCGAACTTGACGGCAATGCAGTGTTCGGGAGTCGCGGTGAACTTACCGTGGCCAACATTGACAAGCTTCTTCGCCTGCTGAAGGATAAAAATTCCAGGAAAGCGAGGTTCCGGACCGTCATTTCGCTGGTGCTTGATGGCGCTGAACATCTTTTTGAGGGCGTCGCCCCGGGAATGATCATTGATGAGAGACGGGGTGCTGAAGGTTTTGGCTACGACCCTGTATTTGTCCCCGAAGGGAGTTCCCGTACATTCGCCGAGATGAGCCTGGGTGAAAAAAACAGGATAAGTCACCGCGCCATCGCATTCAGGAAGCTGGTATCATTTCTCACAGAACTTCGGGATTACTGATCTTCCGGTTTAATTTGATCAACTGGCCGGCAGTGATCTGATCGGGCACTTTGGGATTAAAATACCGGCACCGGCAGAAGAGCCGGGCAATATTTGATAACTTTGCAGGATGATATTAACCTCGGACTGATGAAGCGACTCAGTGCTGCGATAATAATTTTTCTTACAGGCTGTCTTGCCGGTGCACAGATTCCGGTTGGGGCATGGAGGGATCATATTTCATATATCCGCACTACCCATGTAGCGGTAGCCGGTGATATTGTATATGCTTCTGCCGGGGCGGGCATAACCGTTTATAACAAGGATGACCGCAGTCTTTCCAAGCTTTCCCGCGTCCATGGCCTTTCAGATGTTGACATCAGCTCCATGAGATGGGCTGAAGAGAAAGGAGTCCTCGTAATAGGCTATGCAAACGGGAATGTTGATCTGGTTGCCGAGAACAGGATCATCAATATTCCTGATATCATGCGCAGCAATGTTGCTGGCAGCAAGAGGATAAACAACATTACGATAGCCGGCAGCCTGGCCTACCTTTCATGTAATTTCGGGGCAGTGGTGCTTGATCTGGACCGGCATGAGATAAGGGATACATATTTTTTCGGCGGTGCCGGCGCAAGGCTGTCGATCAATGACATGGAATTTGACGGAGAGTTTATCTACGCGGCGACATCTTCGGGGTTATACAGGGCTTCTGTTGACGCTCCGAACCTCCTTGATTTTTCATACTGGGAGAATCTCTCATTTCTTCCCGGCAATACGAGAATTTATCTGTCAGTCGCACTGTTCGAAGGTTCACTCTATGCTGTATCGATGAGCAGGCCCGGGAATTATCAGTGCTTCAGGATAACAGGCGAGTCATTTGAGCAATTCGGTTCACCATCCTCCACTCCTTTGGGGGTCAGGGTTTCGGGCGGGCATCTTGCCATGTTCAACAATGACCGGCTTTTTCTGTACGGTCAGGGAAACACCCTTGTAAGGGAGATTGATGACTACGGGTATTGGGGACTTGCAGTGAGGGATGTTGAGGTTGATAGTGAGGGGGAAATATGGGTGGCGGACAGGAGTCACGGACTGATACGGGTGAGGGGTGATAATTTCCGGATACTGGTCCCCCCGGGGCCATATTCCAACAGGGTCTTTTCAATCAAATCATATCCCGGCAGGACCTATATTACTGCCGGAGGGCGCGATGCTGCTCATACAAACCTTTGGCAAAGAGGCGAGTACACCTTTTTCAGTGAGGAATCGTATTCATTCAATATTGATTGGGATATCCATGATATCCTTTTTGTGAAGGAGCATCCGTCCGATCCGGAAATAAAATATGTGGCTTCCTGGGGTTACGGTTTGACCGAATACCGTGAGGGCAACCTTTATGCAAGATACAACGAGGGTAACAGCACCCTCAGGTCGATCATTCCCGGCGATAATTTTATCAGGATAGGAGGAATGGCCTTTGATAAGGACAATAATCTGTGGGTTACAAACTCAGGTGTTCCTGATCTGGTCTCAGTGCTAAGGAACGACGGCAGCTGGTTATCTTTCCCTTACGGAGGAATTACAAACCACAGCCAGGCAGGCAGGATAATTATCAACCGGCACGGACATAAATGGATGCTGCTTCCAAGGGGTGGCGGACTGTTTGTGTTTGATGCCGATCCCTACAGCGAGGACCGGTCGGCCGACCTGTACCGCAGGCTGAGTATAGTTGATGAGGATAACAGGAGAATAAGCAATGAGGTTTTTTCAATCGCCGAAGACCATAACGGTAATATCTGGGTGGGAACCAACATAGGTGTCGTTGTATATTATATCCCCGAAAGGGTCTTTGACGAGGGCAGCTTTCCTGCCCGCCGCATCGTTGTTGAGGGTGCCAGGGATGAGGAGCGAGGCTACTTGTTGAATAACGAAACGGTTACGGCCATTGCTGTTGATGGCGCCAACAGGAAATGGTTCGGGACCGAAAAGTCGGGTGCGTTCCTTGTATCGTCCGACGGAAGGGATCAGATATATCATTTCACCACCAGTAACAGTCCGTTACTCTCAAATTCGGTAACCGACATCTCGGTTGATCCGGCCTCGGGCGAGGTCTTTATCGGCACTTCGGCGGGAACGGTATCATTCAGGGGTAAGGCTACGGAATCGCCCGGCTCATTCAGAGATGTATATGCTTTCCCTAATCCGGTCAGGGAAAGCTATGACGGACCGGTAACCATTACCGGACTGGTAAAAAATTCGATAGTCAAGATCACTGATATAAGCGGCAACCTGATATATGAAACAGTGTCGCTTGGGGGCCAGGCTGTGTGGGACGGACTTAATGTCAGGGGACAGAGGGTGAGTACGGGTATATACCTGATCTTTGTTTCTTCGCCCGACGGCATGCAGTCCCATGTGACAAAGCTGATGTTTATTCACTGACATGATACACAAAACAAGGGGCATCGTAATTCATAACATCAGGTACACTGACAACAGTGTCATTTCCCATATATATACCGAGGGGTTCGGCCGGCAGGCCTTTATGGTGAACGGGGCAAGGAGCAAGAAGGGGACAGTCAGGATCAACCTGCTTCACCATCTGTCAATCCTCGAGATGGAGGTTTACATCAAACAGAGCAGGGAGCTGCAAAGGATTAAGGAGATGAGGCTTCATGAGACTCTTGCCGGGATATCGGGACACCCCGTGAAGAATGCTGTGGCGATCTTCGTGGCCGAGGTGCTGTACAGGACTTTGCAGGAGCAGGAGGCCAATCCGGCCATGTTCACCTTTCTGGTAAATGCGATAAAGATACTCGATCTCTCAGACAGCGGTCATGCAAATTTTCATTTGCTTTTTCTGATGGGGCTGACCAGGCACCTGGGGTTCTATCCGCGTAACAATTATAACCGCACAAGGGAGTACTTCGATATGGAGAATGCAGTGTTTATCGAAAAACAGCCTTTACAGCCCTGCTTTATTGCTCCCCCTGCCAGCCGGCATTTTGCCGGTGTTATGGGATGTTCTTTTGAAAATATGGATAGCCTGAAGCTTAACTCTGAGCTCAGGAACGAGCTTATAACCGGTATGCTCGATTTTTACCGGTACCATCTGCCGGGTATGGGGCAGATAAAATCGCTCCCCGTACTGAGAGAGGTTTTTTAATAATGACAGACCGGCATTGCCTGATTAAGAATTAAGGCAGACGGCAGTTTGATAAAACAAAATGAGAATTATGGACGACAGAAAGGATTATATTTCAGAGAATCAAAAAAAACTGGCAATGTATGCAAAGGTCATGGGACACCCGGTAAGGGTCTACATAATAGACCTTCTCAGGAAGCAGACCTGCTGTTACAGTGGCGACCTTGCCCAGGAATTGCCGATTGCCAAATCAACACTCTCACAGCATCTGAAGGAGCTGAAGAAAGCCGGCCTGATCCAGGGTGAGATAATGCCCCCCAGGATCAAATACTGCCTTAACCGTGCAAACTGGGAGGAAGCGAAAAGTTTGCTGCGGGAATTTATCACGCCCTGATCCAACCAATGCGAACAACACCGCAGGATAGACGAACGGTTTATTTATGCCAGTGTCCCCGCTTTTGACGATACTGGCTGATACCTGGTTATACCAATGTCCGTGTCATTGACGTTGATAGCTCATACCTGGTTATGCCAGTGTTTCCGCCCTTGACAATATTAATTATTGTTCGTAATTTTACGAAACTAATTAACCTGTTTATTATCCGGCCGGTACCGGCATCGTCGCAAACCGTTACCGCCGCAAACCGGCATCCGGATACAGGGGCAAACATTGTATAACAATCAAAATATCTGGATATGGAGATCAAAGTTTTAGGTCCGGGATGCGCAAAATGCAAAAGACTTGAAGATGCTGTAAAAACAGCTGTCAGGGAACTTGAATTAAAAGCCGGTGTAACCAAAGTTGATGATATGATGGAGATAATGAAATACGGAGTTACCATGACCCCGGCTCTTGTTGTTGACGGAAAGGTCGTTCTGAAAGGAAGGATTGCAGGCGTAAAAGAGATTAAGAAGCTGCTGACGGGAGATTGAAAGATCTTACAAGCCTGTTGTGCCTGGCGCCTGCAGTCTGCAGCGAATACAATTGGTTAAAAAGCCGGTACCAGGGCACCCCGGAGATCAGAGGAAATAAATGCTCAGTTTATTAATTAAAAACAATAAGCTATGCCTGGAAAAATTTCAGTTACATTGTTAATCGTTTTGTTTTCAGTGGCCCCGGTTATTTCACAGGTCATTGAAACGGTAACACTTCCTGAGCCCCAAAGGAGTGGCGGAATGCCGCTTTTCGAAGCGCTCGACAACCGCCAGACTCTTCGAGATTACACTGACAGGGAGCTGGATATACAGACCATCTCAAACCTGTTGTGGGCCGCCTTCGGTATTAACAGGGAGGACGGTAAACGGACAGCACCTACTGCCCGCGACTGGAGGGAATTTGACATCTACGTTGTAACTGCCGGAGGATGGTATGTTTATGATGCAGAAAAGCATGCCCTGCTTAAAAAGAGCAACCAGGACAGAAGGGAGTATGCAGGCCGTCAGGACTTTGTCCACACTGCCCCGCTCACTCTCATCTTTGTGGCCGATTATGACCGTATGCCCGGTGCAAGTGATGAGGTGAGGGATTTTTATGCTGCCACCGATGTGGGCTTCATCTCACAGAACGTTTACCTGTTCTGTGCCTCCGAAGGTCTGGGGACATGTGTACTTGGACAGGTAGACAGGGATAAGATGAGAGAAGTGTTCAGGCTGAGGCCTGGCCAGAGAGTTGTGCTGTCGCAAACAATGGGGTATCCGCAATAGATTATATAAATTGGGTTAAGAAAAATTTTGCTTAAACAGTATTATCTTTGCATTTCAGATACACAGGCTTTAGTAAAGATAACACAGTTTTATGGCACTTATCCCGTCACTGATAACGTGGTTCAACACCAGCAGGATTCACCAGATAGATTTCCTGAAGAAACACCCAGAAGAGGTGCAGCGCGAAACGCTGGTCAAGCTGCTCAGGGCAGCCGCCGGCACGGAATTTGGAAAGAAGCATGACTTCAAATCCATAGATTCAGAAGAGCAGTTCAAGTCGCGGCTGGCATTAGGGTCATATGATGATGTCAGGCCATATATAGACCGGCTCAGGAATGGCGAGGAGAACATCCTGTGGCCGGGAGTTATCAGGTGGTTTGCCAAGTCATCGGGCACCACCAGTGATAAAAGCAAATTCATACCGGTAAGCGACGAGGCCCTTGAAGATTGCCATTTCAGGGGGCCCAGGGATGTCCTGGCCATCTATACCAAGAATAACCCCGAAACGATCATATTTTCGGGGAAGGGACTTACAATTGGTGGCAGCCACCAGGTCAACAACTTCAATAGCCAGTCCTATTACGGCGACCTGTCGGCCATACTGATAGAAAATGCACCGTTCTGGGTCAGCTTTATCAGAACGCCCCAGACAAAGATCGCCCTTCTCGATAAATGGGAGGAAAAGCTTGAAAAAGCTTACGAGGATACACTTTATGAGAATGTAACCAGCATGTCGGGAGTCCCCTCCTGGAACCTGGTTTTTCTGAAATATGTGCTTGAGAAGAGTGGTAAATCCAATCTGCTGGAGATATGGCCCAATCTGGAGCTGTTCATCCACGGCGGGATAAGTTTCCTGCCCTACCGTGAGCAGTTTGAAAAGCTTATCCCTTCTCCCTCCATGAACTACCTCGAAACGTACAATGCCTCTGAAGGGTTCTTTGCCATCCAGGATGAGCCTTACAGGGACGATATGCTGCTGATGCTTGATTATGGTGTTTACTACGAGTTCATCCCCATGGAGGAGCTGGACAATGAAAACCCCAGGACCCTGGCAATAGGCGAAGTTGAAAAAAACAGGAATTATGCGCTGGTCATATCGACAAATGGTGGATTGTGGCGGTATATCATAGGCGACACCATAATTTTTACCTCGCTTTATCCCCACAAGATAAAGGTGTCGGGAAGGACCAAACATTATATAAATGCCTTTGGTGAAGAGCTTATCATAGATAATGCCGAAAATGCCCTCAGGATAGCCTGCAAAAAGACCGGCGCTGTGATAAGCGATTACACTGCGGGTCCTGTCTTTATGAGCGATACATCCAAGGGGGCCCACGAATGGCTTATCGAGTTTGAGGTTGAGCCGGAGAACATGGAGTATTTTACGGCCATGCTTGATAATGCCCTCCAGTCACTGAACTCCGATTATGAGGCAAAGAGGTACAAGGACATAACTCTCGATCCGCCTCTGATACACAGTGTTAAACGCGGTCTTTTCTATGAATGGCTGAAGAAGAAGGGCAAGCTTGGCGGGCAGAACAAGGTGCCGCGCCTTGCCAACAACAGGCAGTACCTTGATGAGTTGCTGAAGATCAACCAAAAGCTTTAAAAACGACACTATGCCTGTAAGTTACTGGCTCATAGCAGGCTTAATACTGATGCAGCAGTTAATTGCAGCACCTGTCATCTTTGGATCGGGGCAGCATCATGCAGGCATGGATCCGGAAATTGAGCTTATAGCCTCACATACCGCCCCTTCATCTCATTTTTACACCGATCACCTGGAAAACATCTATTTTATAGACGGCCACCGTATTATAAGGATAAATGCCGCAACAGGCCGCCGGGTTGAATACAGTCCGCTTCCCACCAGTCCCGTCACATCGGCCGATGTGTCCAACCCGATGCAACTGCTGCTCTTCTACAGGGATTTCAACTTTGCCCGTTTTCTTGACAATAATCTCACCCCGCTCAGGCCGGCCCTGAACTTCTCAGAACTTGGAATAGAGCAGGCTTTGCTGGCCTGTACCTCCGGCCGCGGCGGACTATGGGTGTTCAGCGACAGGGAGCACCGGCTTGTATATTTTGATCAGCAGTTGCGCAATACACATCGCAGCATCATAATAAGTAATATAACGGGGGGCGGAGAAAAACCCGTTTACATGACCGAATCGCAGAACCGCCTTTTCCTGCACATCCCCCGAAAGGGAATACTCGTATTTGACAGGTATGCTTCTTACCTGAGGACCGTTCCCTATGACGGACCTGTACGGTTCCAGGTTTCGGGTAACAGGATTATCTGGTTCGGGGAGGGTGGAATGGCAGTCATGAATATTGAAACAGGGGAGAAGGGGAAGCTGGAACTGCCCGGAGAAATTGTTGCCGACGATGCCAGGCTGCAGCCCGACAGGCTGTATGTTCTTTCGGAGGGAAGGATCCATGTATACCGATTCCGGTGATATTACGCAAAAAAGTATTAATTTAGTTGGTAAATAAATATGTTCAGGCCGGGCGCGCGCTGCGTAACGGCACTATAAAACCTTTTCTTTATGCATATTGCAGTTGCCGGTAATATAGGTTCCGGGAAAACCACCCTTACAGAATTACTATCCAAACACTATAAGTGGGAGGCTAATTACGAGGATGTAGATGATAACCCCTATCTGAATGATTTTTATGAAGATATGCAGAGATGGTCGTTCAACCTGCAGATTTACTTTTTGAACAGCCGTTTCAACCAGGTGCTGGAGATCCGCAAGCAGGGCGGTACGGTTATACAGGACAGGACCATCTACGAAGATGCCTATATCTTTGCTCCAAACCTCCATTCTATGGGGCTGATGTCGACAAGGGATTTCGAGAATTACTTCACCCTGTTCAACCTGATGAGCTCGCTCGTGCAGCCCCCCGACCTTCTTATTTACCTCCGGGCCTCGGTGCCAACCCTCGTGCACCAGATCCAGAAAAGGGGCCGCAGGTATGAAGACAACATCAGGCTTGATTACCTCAAAAGGCTCAATGAAAGGTATGAAGCGTGGATCGCCTCCTATAACCTGGGGCGGATGATGGTGATCGATGTGGATAACATCAAGTTCCCCGAAAAGAATGAACACCTCAGCAAGGTGATCGATAAGGTCGATGCCGAGCTTTTCGGGTTGTTCTGAACCTTTGGCCCTGTTGCCCTCAGTCCCTCGCAGAATTTTTCCGGTTGTAGTGTCCCCTCGTTGCCCGCAGTCACTCGCCGGGTTGTGCCGGCTGCCCTCACCAGGCGCCTGCAGGCTCCCGCAGGGTTGTGCCGGTTGCACTCGCCCGGCGCCCTCAGTCCCTCGCCGGATTAAACTGTTTTATGGTCAAACCTCACCAGTTCGGCGAACCGGGCAATTCTTTCGTTTATCATGCCTTCATCAAGCCTGACAAGGTTTTCTGTGCCGAACTTCTCTACACAGAATGATGCCATAGCCGAACCTGTTATAATGGCGCTTTTCATGCTCTCAAAACTAATATCGCCCGAATGCGCCAGGTACCCGGTAAAACCGCCGGCAAAAGAATCTCCGGCCCCCGTGGGGTCGAACACATCTTCGAGAGGAAGGGCGGGTGCGAAGAATACCTGGTCATCGCCAAACAGCAGTGCGCCGTTCTCGCCCTTTTTTATTATCAGGAACCGTGGACCCATCCTGAGGATCCTTTTCGCAGCCTTTGGCAGGGAGTATTCACCCGAAAGCTCCCTTGCCTCAGAATCGTTTATGACAAGAACATCGACCATGCGGATCACTTTGTTGAGGTAGGCAGGGGTATGTTCTATCCAGAAGTTCATGGTGTCAAGAACGATAAGCCGGGGACGGGTTTTCATCTGTTCGATCACCGACATCTGTATGCCGGGTTCCAGGTTACCCAGCATCAATATATCAGATCCCTGGTAAGATTTGGGCACTACCGGTTTATAATTTTCAATTACATTGAGCCGTGTAAAAAGTGTCTCCCTCGAGTTCATATCAGTATCGTAGCGTCCCGACCAGTAGAATGACTTCTCGTTTTCCCTTATTTCGAGTCCCCCGGTATCCACGCCATGCTCATTCAGCATCTTAATGTATTCGTCGGGGAAGTCACCGCCCACCGCCGATATTATTCCAATTTCGCGCGTGAAATATGATGCTGCCAGTCCGATATACGTCGCAGCTCCTCCTATTATCCTGTCTGTTTTCCCGAAAGGTGTTTCTATGGCATCAAATGCAACTGTTCCTACTACTAATAGCTCCATGATATTTTGTTTGCAAATTCGACTGTCTCCTGTTAACCGCCCAATACCGCTCCCATGCAACTTCGCCGGATTTTTGTCCGG
>REEN01000080.1 GCA_007695015.1 Marinilabiliales bacterium | reverse complement strand
GAGGCAGTTCTTCGCGGTATGCATCCAGAATACCCATGGCCTTATCCCAGGGACCGGTATCATCATGATTGAAATCGGGCAATTGGTTGGTTACGATCATGGCTTCCAGATCGAACCAGGAAGAATAGTAAAGATACCTGATGAGCGAATTGCCATCGTCGTGGGTCATGTCGGTGAGGATGATCGTTCGAATACGTTCCTGGTCGGTGGGTTTTTCAGTTGAAGGTTGCATCTGGCAGGAAATAAGGATGGCCAGGAGGGTGATGATGGTAATTGCGGGTTTTTTCATTTTGTGTTGGTTTTGGGTTTGTCCGGGCGGGACTTCCAGTTCGCACCCGGACTTATCAGGTGTTTAAAAATAGGTTTGCGGCCCCGGATCGGTATTTGAATAGACTATCAGGGCGTGTATGTTCACCTGGTATCCGGGGGGCAGGTCCCTCGGTACCAGCCTTATCTCATGCTCAGCTTCGGGCAGGTCGTAGTTCCAGTAAATATCAAGCTTGCGGCGCTGGTAGTCGGTCGGCATTACCGAGGTTTCCATCAACTCGCCGTTGATAAAAATATCAATCTCGATATCATGATCGGGTAACCCGCTTTGTCTCTTTTCAACATTGCCTGCCACCACAACGGCCGAGCCTTTAAATTTGTTGGTATAGACCAGGCTACCCTCATTAAGTCCGGCCCATTTCATTGGCCATTGATGCGATATCCTGTCTACGGGGTACAGTCCCGCGAAAGACTCTTCAAACCTTACCGGCTCAACTACCTGGTACCTTATCTCCACGACATCATCCAGAACCCTGCCACCGTTCCTTTCAATCATTTGCAGAGCGTGGCCGTACCCTATATCATAAACATCCAGAAGCGACATATCGGTATAGATGAAATTCCGGTGCTCCACCCGGTCGAGTCCTTGCTTCCAGTAGTCGGGTATATTGCTGTAGCCCAGCATGGCGCCAAGTATTCCTGCTGCATTCGAAGGGTTGCAGTCCGAGTCATATCCAGCCCTGGTGCTGATATCGATTGTCTTCCCGTAGTCGCCATCCCCGTAAAGAAGTCCGAGTACAATATAGGCCGCATTGATACTTGCGTCTATATTATATGCCCTGAATACCCCCTCGGGGCAGCCCTTCTCGGCCGTCCATTTTTTCTGCAGTTCAAACCAGGTACGTTTCCAGTCATCCGGGTACATTCCGTGCCACTTGATCACATCGGCAATTGTCTGGTAAAACCGGCTCCGCTCAGGAATAGCTTTCAGTGCCTCCCTGACAACAAACCCAATGTCGTCGCTTACAAATGCCTGGGTATACATGGCTGCCACGTACACACCACCGTACCAGCCGTCGCCGTAATTCATGATGTGTCCTATTTTATCGCTTATCGCGGAAGAGGCATTGATCATGCCCGGCGACATGAGTCCCGCGAAATCGGCCTCGATCTGGAAGTCGATATCGTCGGCATGGGGGTTGTTTTTCCAGTGCCCCGATTCAGGAGGCATAATTCCGTTAAGGATATTGTTACGGGCCGCCTGGTTTGCATGCCACAAAGGGTATTCGGCATGTGCAAAAGCCAGTGCATGCAGTTCGGCGGGTGCATCCAGACCATGCTCTTCAAAAACCTGTACAAAAGTGAGGTCCATGTATACATCATCATACAATCCCGGGGAATTGTCATACCACCATTCCATCTGGGTCTCATCCCACGGTATCGGCACATGGTCGCCTATCATGGTGCCGTTCCACAGGAACTCGGTCGGCCCGCCATAGGTGCAGCCGATTACCTGTCCGGCCCAGCCACCCATGATCTTGTCTTTCAGGACCGATCTTTCAATCGTGATCAAATCACCATCACTGAATGGTGAAATATGCTCCTGTTGCCGGTTATTGCAAGACCAGACCAGCATAAGCAGCAGGATAAAAGTCAGGTTGGTTTTGATTTTCATAATTTGGGGTTTTTAGTTTTATGATTATGATTATTGACTGTCCCGGTTATTCAATCATTTAAATCCCAGTCTCTCCCTTACCAGTTCACTGTCAATGTTCGCGATCCTGTAAGGGTGCGCCTCTGTATTGAACACATAGTTTTCGGGGTTGACTTCCGATCCTGAAAAAGCAAGGTAAAAGTATTTGAGGGTTTCTGCAAAGAGGAATGTCGACATCTGGTCTGACTGCTCCTTGGTAACAACATCTTCTATATGGGTGAATGCTATGTCGGTCCGGCAGTAGTTTTTGATATCCTCCCAGTATTGCTTTATCATCTCAAGGTATTTTTTTTCCTGCGTGTAGTGGTACATGTAGTAAGCCGATTCAATAAGTTCGGGGTTGAGATAGTAGCGGGGATTTGTGATCTCATCCCTGTGAAAATTATATCCCATCGGCAGGAGTCCGTGTTTCGACCACAGTCCGTCCCATGTCCTTACACTTTTCGCGGCCCTTGCCGTATCACCCGATGAGATGAGCACGAGCGGGAAAAAGGCATCCCAGAGGGTCACGTCATGGCTTGTGACCTGCTCACCGGTATGGGCATTGGCAGCGCCATACCAGAGGGTCGTTTCAGTTTCAACGGCAATATACCTGTTTATTGCTTCAATGCTCGTTTCCCACATCTCCTTGAGTTCCGGATCACCAAAGAGCAGCCATCCCTTGTAGAGATATTCGTAGTAAGAGTCAATAAAACACCCCACATGGCTCAGGCTGTCAAGAGGCTCCCCGGTAATAACATTATAGTCCTGCGAGATCAGTCCGATCGGCGACCGCGATGAATAAATCACCTCTGCCGCGTTTTTGGCTGCCTGGTAGTATTTCGGATCTTTCGTGTAATAACTCAGTACCCCCATTTCAACAATGAAGGTCCCGGCCTCAGCCACGCAAATAACCTCGCCCCGCACTTCTCCCGTTCTCAGGTTAACGTAATACCAGGGCAGTCCGGTCGGCGAGCCGAAAGCCGGCATCATCCTGTCGGCAAGATCCCTCGCTTTGTCCAGTATCTTTTCATTCCCCGTAAGGTCATACATACTTAGAAGTCCCCCAAGTACCCTGATATTTATTTCGAAGGTCTTGACAAAAATATCCTTGTCGAACGAGATGGTGTCGGCCACAAAAACCTCAATTCTCTCTGACTCATCCTCAAACCCCATTATTTTAAGAGTTGAGTAGGCGTCTATCAGGCTGATATACATCGGCTCATCATACCAGTTGTTGTATCCCCGTGACAAGGGCAGCAGCTCGTCATGTCCCCAGGCGTAGGTGGTATATGCCTGCCAGGCCCTGATGGTCTCATTTTTGACATCTTCGGCCAGCATCGGGGTACCGGTCTTATCCCTTTCGGGGGAATTGCAGCCATAAATTATGATAACTGTTAATAACAGAGTTATCAATTCTTTTAGTTTAATGGCACCAGGGCCTGTAATTCTTGCTGGGTTCATCTGGTTATGGTTTTATGTGTGCTGAAACTTTTTACATGGTTCGTTTCATTAATGCTGATAAATTACGTTGAGTTAGCTTTATGGTGCTGGCAGCAAAACAACTATCCAGTGTCCATGACCCGGCGCATCAATCTTTACATTTTGGCCCGCCCTGATTTGCCGGCTCACACTCCATTCTGCCTGGTCAAGATTTATCCAACGGCTATTCCATTGTCCGCTTGCGTGGGACATGTCAAGTACAACAGATCCTCCGTCAGGAAAATAGAGGGCATATTGCCGGCCCGGTTCGGCAAGCAGGTATGCTTCATTGTCCTCCCGGTCTGACAATAGATCATTCCCCGGTTTGGTGAGGGCTATATCCAGTTCGTCAGTCGCCATGCGGAGGGATTTGATTATCTTCTGGGCACGGGGACTCAAGCCCAATCCCCATTCACTCTCCGCATACATATATGCCGGATCTTCATGAGGATGGGGACGGTGAAAACGCACACCTGCCGAACCGGCAAAGATCATGCGGCCCATGCGTGATACTGTCTCTTCTCCTCCCCGGTTAGGACCATAGTTTTTGTTATTATTGATTGGCCGGGGATGAGTAGAGAGCCTTTCCCTTACAAACATAATATTGTCGTAATGCCTCTGTCCATAGCCGAGTGTTGCGTTGTTCTGGGATATATCAACAAAGGTGTACCTTTCAGGGTTGTCAAAAATATGGGCGTGATCGTCGCTACGTACATTTTCACCGCGGCGCATATCAGTAATATGAATAATCACTCCGGCCTCTTCTGCCTTTTGCCTGAAGTAGTCCGCCCAATAGTCACCGAATTCAACCTTTTCTCCGGTCTCGTTATGCATGGAGTAAAGTATGTTGGGATACCGGAGAGAAATTGAAAGCAATTTATCCACGTATGCCTGCTGGTATTGCAAAACTATCCGGTTATTATCAAGTGCCGGTACCGATTTAAAGAACGTATGTTCGGTTGGTACAGGAACTGCACCATATTCTATTACATTCGGAAGTCCGGTTTCTTCGGATGTATAGTTAATGTTGTTTGCAGGATTGAACGGGTGGTGCGACCATCCGCCGAACGACTGATGATCATGATATAGGTCGGCCGGATCCCAGAGTTCAATCTGAACTATCATATCTCTTTCGAAAGCCAGCCTGACAAAGTTGTCGAAACGGCCCCAGTACTCCGGGTTGAAACGGTTAAGATCAAAGAGTCCCTCCTCATTCCGTTCATATGCAAATACATTTCCCACGTTTCTGTGGCTCATGGTATTGCGCAGATAATTTCCACCAACCGATGCAAGAACATCAAGATGCTCTTCCAATCCCCCGGGATGATTAAAAAGGTTATCCTGCCAGCTCCCTCCAAGCATAAGGATTGTCTTCCCATTATATTGCCAGTACCAGGGATTTTCAGATGATATGTCAATCCGGGATTTATCATCGATATCGTAATTGAAATCAGTGTCATTTTTATAGAGTCCGTATAAATATGCATAAAGCAGCGCCTTTCCTCTCATGGTCTGACGCGGGGTAAATTCCGAATGAGTCCAGATAAATCTTGTATTGATGTACTTTTCTGCATGCGGCCAGTTATCGATCTCAGGATAATAGAACCTGTCGAAGACAATCCCGGGATTAGAACCAACCATGTGACCGCCCCAGCTCTCAGTATTTAAGTAGGGCGTATGGCCCGGGTGAAGCCCCGGGGTGCCATCATTTCGTCCGGATGTATAAATATTCTCAAAGCTGCGCTTATCAGCAAGATCAGTCGTTGCCGTGGTCATCTGAATTTTGTTCAGCGGATTTCGCCCAAGACCCCAACCGGCTTCCAGCAGCAGGGCATCGAGAAAGGTTGTTTTCTGGTCAGGATTGTCAGTAACGGCATGAGCAATAATCGTTCTGTGCATATCCTGGGTCGTCTGCCACCAGGCCTGTTCCGGAGCATATCCCCGGCGGGACGGGCGTTTGGTTACAAAATCTGCTTCTTTTTCTTTAGCTTCTGAGATAATTGACGATTTCATGTTCTCAAATAAATCCGGGTAGTTAACAGTCTGTTTGGTCAGTAAATAAGCGGCTGCTCCCCAAAGCTGATTATGTGACCTTTGCCGGTGAATTTCAGAATCAGGTGCTGTGACTATGCTTTCATTTTTTAGAATATCTTCATAGCGAGTGTCTCCGGTTATATTATAAAGATATGCAGCGGTCATCATTTTGAAATCCCTTCCCCTTATTCCCTCAACCCTGTCATCGAGCATCGGATCCGGTGAAGCTTCCGCATAATTGTATGCAACAATGGCCGAATCCCTATAGGCACGTGCCAGGTCATCGTGGCCGGATATCTGGAAACAGTAGCTCATCATAGAACTGTTAAGAGCATTCGCCCAGGCTGCAATGGCCGTATTACCTGCCTGGTAGAGCCTGTTATTTCCATCAGGATTTGTAAGGCCATGAGAATACCCGCCCCGGTAACGCAGGTTAAGCCAGAAATCCACCTCATTCCTGGCTTCATCCAAAATATCCGGTATGCCGTTCCCGCTCTCAGCGATTCTTAGATCATCGTTATCTAACGTGCCATCGCTCAGAATATAAGCAAGTAACAAATCATAGACATTCACAACATGCGCCAGGTGGCGATCCCAGTCCAGCGCGTCGCTGTGGCCGCCGATTGCATTGGGATTTGTAGGGCGTCCCTCCTTGATGTAAGGTATCCAGTCCACCGGCCGGTCCCATGGATCACCGCTTGAAAAAGTCCTCCATTCGGGATGGAATGGATGCATCTCTGTGACAATTATTTCTGTATCGGGAGGGTCTGCATTCGGTATCCATAAGGGGCGCCTGGGCACCGGGACCATATCCATCCTGTCCTCCCCGATTCTCATATAATAATAACCCAGTATAGAAACTTTATAGGGAACCCGGTAAATATCATCTCTGATTTCAAAATCCTGGCTGGCGCCAACACCCTCAACAACGAGGCGATAAGTCCCCGGCTCATTGAACCCGGTAAAATCAGCTGTCCATACATCCGAACCGGTAAGGTTCCAGTTGGCTTCTGTCTGACTTTCCATCCAGAATGCAACCCGGCCCACACTGTGCACATCTTCGCTGTTTACATCGAAAATAAAAATCTCATTGCCCTCAAAATCAGAATAATCACGGTTGCCTCCATCTCCCATGAAGTGATACAGATCTGCCGCTTTTATCCTTGAGCTGCTCATATATCCCACCAGGTTAACATGTACAGCTTCGGAAACATGATTGAAAATATCATACTTTACAGATGTCTCTGTCACATCCGAACCAAGTTTCTGATCGATTTTCACAGTGTAGGTGCTACCCTGCTGCATGGACGAAGGAAGCTGAAGATAGATAAAGTGTTCTTTAGTATAATCAAAACCATGATCTGAAATATCTGGATCCCAGCCGGTATAAGACATCCCGTTCACCCTGGTCTTTCGGAACACAGCCACTGGTGAAACACCTTCCGGACCATAGTAGGGATCATCGTCAGACAGGATCTTCCAAAGGCCAGTCTCTGCTGAAATATCTGTATTGAGTGGCTCACCATAAGTAACTACATATGAGTTGTCAGGATCTGATGCATGGCCTGCAAAAGCGGTAGGGCCCGTTCCGTCATCCACGAATTTCACGTCGCCGTCTTTGAAGTGAACTATCAGATAGCCTTGATCAAGTACTTTTATACCGGTCAGTTTTGATGCATTTAGCCCCGGAGTTATAACTGTTGCAAGGAGCAACCATAATCCTGTGTTAACTGCTAATCTCATAAATATTGATTTTTACACTTAATATGTTTAGTATGTTTTAATTCTGACCCCCGTAGGGCCACCAGGGATTTTTGTAATAGGGTGATTCGACAATGACCTCGCGTCCATCACGAACATAGGTCAGTCTTGCCTTGATCCAGTGTTCTCCGGCTAAGAGCATTTGATCAATTTCACCGGGGAAAAACAGTTCAGGAACCTGGTCAGAAACTGCCACTGTTTGGTTATTGATTATCAGTTCCAGCTTTTCGATCTCTATGTCTACCGGACCTCCCTCAATCCTGACATCTATCTTTTCACCAATCTGCCGGGAAAAATCAATGTCGATTGCAGGTGTACCCGGACTATCTGTTATCTCAGCAAGTAAATTGAAAAAGTCACGCTTACGGTCCGATGAGATCTGCCAGTTAATGGGTACACTCTGGAACCCCAGGTTATAATCGTACCTTTCGTCGGGCAGCCTGAAATCGAAGTATCCCCAGCCGGTATAGCTTTTGACGCTGGCAACAAAATTATTCCCATCTTCTCCCCATCCCTGGCCGGGGTTCCGCCAGGGGATATCATCTTCGTTATTCACCAGGGGCATCGGCCTGTATACTTCTTTATTGCGAACCTCTGCTGAAATTTCAGTAATACGTTCATGATTTTGCACGCCGTTGCCATGGATCAGAATATAATCGGATACTTCAACAATATTATCGGGCGGCACCTGGCCCCCTGCGAGTGATGTGCTGACATAGAGGGATCGGCCATCAACTTCGATCTCCCTTGCAAGGCTGATAAGCTCATGAACCCGGTGGCAGCGGAGTATGTCGTGGTCATATGCCCGTACTGAGCACTCATTGTTTATTTCAATTATCACGTTGGTATATCCTTTGTCCAGCACCCAGGTTACAGCATTGCGTACGGCATGGCGGACTGCCTCTTCATTCTCAAGGGTTCCGTCCTCTCCGAAATAGAACAGTCCCAGAATTACCACCATACCCAATTCATCGGCCCGGTCAAGAATGCGTTCTGCCCGTTGCATGAATGGCTGCCTGAGTGAACCGTCAGGTTCATATGCCGAGTTGTCCCAGGGGAAACCGCTGCAGTATCCATAAGGGCAGCCGCCCTGCAGGTTCAGGGTGAATCCCAGCAGTCCGTGCTCCCGCCACGAGGCCATGGCCCTGGTATACTCTTCTGTATTCCTGTCGGGGTCCCATTCCCCGGTATCGGGATAGGCCCATTGTCCCCTCGTCTTTTCATTCAGGTCGTCGAATATTCCCTGAACAAGCCGGACGTTCATAAGCAATCCTTCAACCGGGTATTCACCGCCGTATGATGTTGTCCAGGTGATGCCTTCATAGGTCGGTGAACCGTTGATGTAAAATTTTTCCCCTTTTATCACAACCTCGGTTTGACGTTCCGAAGCTGCAGCATGGTTGAATGCAGAAAGAAACAAAGCGCAAGCCAGCAGTACAATTTGGGTTCTCATCTTTTAAATTATTATTGTTTTAAAATGGTTTTACAAGTTTTATTCTATTCTCCTGTTATAACCACCCGCCTGTATGAAACCAGCGGAGGAGAGCCGGTATCCCGTACCTCAAGCACAAGATGTATGTCATGGCTGCCTATATCATCCGGCACTGTGATAACCTGTACTGGACTGGCTGCATCTCCGGGCTCAAATGTGCCGGGATAGCTGTCAGCTTCATGATACCTGAACCAGTTGAATCTCACCTGGTCGCCATCAGGATCATAAGAGGCCGAGGCATCGAGGGTAGCTGATTGTCCTTGACGGGCAGACAGGTAAATTATCTTGTTGCTCTTGTCGTTATTCACTATTGCCGCCGGTTTCCTGTTCACCTCGCCGGGATCGTGCACCGACCAAAGCAATCTGCTTCTGAAGCTGTTAGATGCATCGTCAATCCAGCGGGTAAGCTCATACAGGTCATGCGGGCAGGTGTGGTAATACCTGTCAGGTAAGCTGCCTCCGATTGGAGAGAACATACTGCCCCAGCTTCCGTGGGTTGGTTGGAGAGGATCATTCAGTCCGAAAACGGAACTGAGAAGATACAGGAAAGCAGGGGTGTCGCCTTCACCACCGTCATCGTAAATATCTGACATAGGCCCATGACCGTTCACCTCATGTGAATATATCGGCCTTTCCCAGTCCGGGTCACTGCTGCAGCAGTAGTGCCAGAAATGGCCGGCATCGAAAAGTACCCAGCCCAGCTCAACAGGATCTTTCCCATAGGTAGGTATTGCTGTTCCGAACCATCCGCAGGAATGCTCTCTCAGGTCCTCAAAACCGGCAAAGTACTCAAATGATATATCCTGGAACAGGATACCGTACAGATGAATCCTGGGAAGCAGTTCCCTGAATTTTCCCTCACCATGCCGTTGCCGGTAACGGTAGAGTGCCTGCACGAAAGTCACCGTTCCTCCCCATGCCTGGACAAATATGGGGCGGTCATCATCTTTGGCAAACACCTCCTGCAGGAATTCGCTTCCTTCAGAATCCTTCGGTTCGCCATTGGGGTTAAGCCCTTCACCGATCCAGTCGTGGTAAAAGACCGAATCCCAGGAGCTCTCAACATATCGGTCGCCTATCCAGCCTGAGAAATCGAGGCTGTTGGTCAGCCAGATAATGGGCAGCGCTCCCCGCCCCCGTTTTGTTACCGACATCAGCTCTTCATAATCGGGAAAACCGGGATCATGCTTCCGCAACTGGGGCAACTCGGTTTTGTAAGCATCGAGGATCCCCATTGCCTTATCCCACGGCCCTTCATCGTCATAATTGAAGTCGGGAAGCTGGTTGGTCACTATCATTGCTTCCAGATCGAAGTAAGGGGCATAGTAGAGGAACCTGATAAGTGAATTGCCGTCATCGTGGGTCATGTCGGTCAGAATTACCACCCTGAATTTTTCAAAATGCTGTTCAGGATGGCTGCATGCAATGGCAGCCAGAAGCATTAAAGCCGGAACCGTTAACAGCGGGGTTGTTTTTTTCATAGTTTTTGGTGTTTATTACATTATTGAGATCAGGCAGGTATATTTACGAATTATCAATTTGTTACGGTTGATTATTGTATGGTCTTTAATGGTGTTCAATCGCTGCTTCTAACTGGTTCAGCGGCTATCATCACATTCAGGTAATCAGCAAAACTATCGTTTGTCCCCTCTTTCTGCTGTATGAAATACTGCTCCGGCCCGACATACTCATCGCGGTGCCAGCGGCTCCCCCTCTCAACGTCAAATTCCAGCCGGCCCCTGCCAGTGTTCTCAAGAAAATCACCCGTTCCTTCCACGGCAAAGTATACCGCGGCCAGGTCCCAGCTCGGCCTCTGGTCATCAAGAGTATACTTTTGCACCTCCCAGAGCCAGTCCCTGTAAACCGTTCTTACAATATTACCCGGCGGAGTGTGCTTGAGAGATTTTCCTGTCATCACATCAGTCCCTGCATCAATATAATAGACAGGTACCGGGAAATTTTCCACCAGATAACCGGTATAGGGAGCGGTCTCATTAAAAAAGAAGTTCCAGTCCCTCACAAAATAGTTGCCTTCATTATTAGCATTCAGCGCCCCGAGTGCAATCCAGCGGCTCACTTTTCTTTTTATAAGTTCCCTGCCGGTCAGCGGGGAGATGTCATCCGGTTCAGAAACAAGCAATTCGTAAAGGCCTTTTGTATGGCCGATGGTAATGTAGGTTATGCTGGAGTCCTCCTGCTCATTCAGAAGTCGCCTGTTAAGCCTTGTCTGCTCTTCAGCATCGGTATTATATATTATGCTGTTGCCGAATGCCACCGTATCGCGCACAAGCTTGCCGGCAGTCATTTTATCGACCGTGTCTCCGACCTCGTCGCCATAATAGGCGCCGATGGGAATGTCCGGGCGCCCGTAATAAATGTTGATTGCCTCTGTTATACCGGCACCATAGGGAATCTTCCCGGAACTGTAGATGCAGCCTATTATTTCGGCCAGTCCAAGGTCGGCGTAACGGTGCAGCAGGGCCAGGGCACCGGCATCATCGCAATCGGAGCCCATATCGGTGTCAAGAATTATTTTTACTGCCTCGGGATATGATTCCCCCGGATCACTGCACATGTTGAGAAGAGTTGCAGAAACTAATAAAATGATGATGCGGCTGACAGTTTCCATGATAATATACTCCGGGTTATTTAATTCAACAGGTTAATTAATAACAGGTTGCCTCATTCCATGTAATATGGTTTTTTACTGTTGATCCTGATAATATGGCTGCGTACAAGTCTCCCGGAAGGGGAGAGGTCTGATTCTGGATGCCATCCGCCTGAAACAGATGCTTCACTGTTGAGGGCAGCCGATGACTCTCTCAGGTCGGCCAGCGACCAGTTGGCCATGCTGATATCCCGTTCAAGGGCCCAGGTTATCCATTCTTCGGTTTCATCCGGGAATATGGTGCCGTCCCTTCCGCCATCGGCCCTGGAGGTTCCCCATTCGGTTATGAACAGTGCAATTCCTTTTGACAGGGCGTAATCACCCTTTTCCCGTAATTCGCTTCCATGAGTTCCCGCGTAAAAATGGAGTGAGTATGCAGTATTCTTATCGGTTAGCGGATCATCTGCGGCCTCGTCAACATACTGGCTCCAGTTCCTTGTCCCGGCAATTATAAGATTGTCGCTGTGCCGGCGTATAACAGATGTGACCTCTTTAGTGTATTCTGCAATTTCGGGCCATGACTGCCTTACCGGTTCATTGAATGTCTCCCATATCAGGTTTGGATAATGTCCGTATTTCTCAGCCATATAGTCGAAGAACTCTTTTGCAGGTTCGGTATGCAGGTGATGCGTGTGCCAGTCGACCAACACATAAATACCATTATCGATGGCCGCCTGAATAACCGTCTCTACCATCCTTTCCTGGTTCTCCCGGTTGTAGAGCCATCCCTTGTTCTCTCCCTGCTGGTTTATCTCGACGGCCATCGAGGCCCTTGCCAGGTCAACCTTCCAGTCCTCCACCAGCCATCTAACCACATCGGCATTATAATACTTTTGCGGACCCCAGACTGACCAGTAATGGCTCATTCCCATTAACTGGACAGGTTCGCCGTGTTCGCCAACAATCCGGTTGCCCTCAACCCTTAACCTCCCATGGGTTTCAACCGGGGTCTGGGCTGCTGAGATAAATCCGGGAGTTATTAAAACAGACATTGCAATTAATGTATTAATAATAAAACTTGTTGTTTTCATTTTTCAGGTTTTTTATTCTGGTAGTTTTATGGAATAGATGATCTCTGCCATATCTTCCGGATCCTTTTTTAAGACCAGGTATGACTGGTTGGTGGGTTCGCCTTCCACCCAGTAGTTCTTGCCCCTCTCATCGGTCACACAGTAACCACCCACCACCTTGTCCCAGTATACCCCTACACCCCCGCGTACCGCGTATAGCACGGCTGTCTGATCGTAAGAGTTATTGTTAAGTATCCTGCCTTCGAACCGGTCTTTCACCCATGGTGCATTCCGGCTGAAGTGCATATAGCCGATATACAGGGGATGGCCGGGGTCGATATCGTTGAAACGGCTGCCTGTCAATATGGGCATCCCCACTTCATATCCTGAGAAAACGATTGGCACTGTTAGTTCCTCCAGAACAAAACTGGTAACTCCCGGCATTCTGCCGTCGAAATTCCATTCATAGATTTCCGATTCGGGGAAGCCGCCACCCATGATGACAAATTTTTCAACCTTCTGCTCAACCAGCTCTTTCCCTGTTAGCTCAGAATTGCTGTCGGGGCCGGACATAAGCAGGTCCTTAATGTTTTTCAGCGGCCCCACCGTTACGATCCTGACGCTGCTGTCATCCTGTCTGGACAAAATTTCCCGGTAGAGGTCAACAGCAAGCGGCACATCATGGTTTGTAAGCTCCCAGGGCAATGCATCGGCAATTGGTTTATTATAATTCCACTGATCGTAATGAGCTTCTTTGTGCCTGATGCCCATCGGTATGCCGGGATTACCGTAAAAACGGTTTACCGCATCTATTGCCGGTATCACATATTTTTCTCCCGACCAGCTCATAACTGCAAGCAGTTCACATTCACCCCTGTTATGCAGGTTGTGCAGCATGACCAGTGCCCCCAGGTCGTCCGAATCGCCACCGAAATCGGTGTCAAGGATTATCTTTACCGGCAACAGGCCTTTCTCCTCCGCATCATTGCAGCTGTATAACATCAGTATCATTACAATTAATGTGGGGAGAATGTAAGCGAATCCTGCCGGTTTTTTCATAATCAAATGTGTAAGTTGTTAATTAACATTCAACACAACCCGCCTGTACCTTGTCATTGGGAATTGGGCGTTGTCGCGTACTTCGCATATAACGTGTATTGTTTCTCCTGCGGCGCCGGCAGGTACTGTAACCTCTGCCACAGGGGTGTCATGTCCGGTAATTGTCACCTCGCCGTCGAAGGTGCCTGCTTCGGGATAAACCCACCAGCTGAATTCCAGGTCGTCACCGTCAGGGTCCCAGGTCGGTGAGGCATCGAGTGTAACCCGTGAACCGGCAACCACGGCCAGATCCTCATCGTGGTTCAGCAAAACAAATGGCGGATGGTTGGCATCTTCATACCGCGGAGTGACCGACCACTGCATCCTGGCTGCAAAATCTTCCGAAATTGGGACTATGAATCTCCACAACGGTTTTGTGTTGTCGCCGTCATCCCTTGCATCGGTCCACTCGTTAGCGTGATAGTTATTGTTAAACCGGCCTCCCCATCCTCCCCATGAGGGATGTTCGGTGCTGCGCAAACCGGTATTTATGACATGGAAAAATGCCGGCGAATCACCTTCTTCCATCTCCTTCCTGTCGTATATCGCGCCAAGCGGCCCCTTATCGAGCACATTCTTCTTAAGCCACTCTGCAGTATATATCTCATGATCTTCCATCGGGTTCTGCCGGTCCCATGCATAGGCAATGACTCTCCAGAACTGGAAGAGGTTAAGGACGTAGGTGACCTCCGGTATTTCGCTGTTCATCCACTGTCTGAGGTCATCCTGCTCTGCAATGGCATAAACTATTGCCTTTTTCGCGGCTTCCTCATACCTTTCGGGATAAGTTGTTTTAATCCGGTAAAACGCCTGTGCAATGTTGTTGAGGCCTCCCCACGCCTGCAGCCATACCGGCCTGGGATCATTATCCAGCAGCACCTCGACAATGCGGTCGGAGCCGGGTGTGTCCATGTTGTCGCCGACTGCCTCCCTGCCTGTCTTTTCCATTTGTCCCACATAGATCATCGATTTAAGCCTTTCGGCGGAAGGGTAGCCTGGATGGTGTACCAGCAGGTTATCGCGGACTTTCGCATATTCGTCAATAAAATCGTGCATCCACTGTGTGCCGTTGCCTTCAGGGTGCCACTTGGAATTTGTATAGATCAGCGCCTCGATATCAAAATCGGTCGTATAGAGAAGGAACCTTACAAAGGAACATTTATCATCAGTTTCACCATCGGTCGTTACTATCACCCTGGGGCGATTGCGGGCATCTTCCAGTTTAAGTGAATAGATGATCTCTGCCATCTCCCGGGGACTCTTTTTCAGGACCAGGTAGGAGTGGTTGGTCGGCTCATCTTTCTCAACCCAGATGTTGCCGCCCTCATCATCGGCAACACATAAGCCGTTTTCAACCTTGTCCCAGTACTTGCCCACACCGCCGCGCACGGCATAAAGCACCGCTGTCTGATCGTAGGAGGCGTTCGGGGTTATCCTGCCTTCACGGTACCGGTCCTGCATCCATTCGGCATACTTGCTGAAATGCATGTACCCGACATAAAGCGGATGGCCCGGATCCAGTTCATGGAACCGGGGGCCTGTGTGGACAACCATTCCGATCTCAAAACCTGAAAACACAACGGGAACAGTCAGGTTTTCCAGCACGTACTTTGTCACCCCCGGCATGCCTCCGTAGAAATTCCATTCCCAGTCCCCGGAAGGGAAACGCCCTCCCATAATGACGAATTTTTCAACCTTTTTTTCAATCAGCTCTTTGCCGTTTAGGTCTGAAAATTCATCGGGCCCCGACATCAGCAGGTCCCTTATATTCGCCAGGGGCCCTACGGTAACGATCCTTACGCTGTTGTCATCCTGCCTGGAGAGGATTTCCCGGTAGAGGTCGACCGCCAGCGGCACATCGGAATTGGTCAGCTCCCATGTAAGAGCATCTGCAACCGGCTTATTATAGTTCCAGTCAGTGTAATGAGTGCCATGCGACCTTACCCCCAGGGGGATATCGGGGTTACCGTAGTAACGGTTCACAGCATCCATCGCCGGTATAACATACTGCTCGGTGGACCAGGCCATGACTGCTAAAAGCTCACACTCACCCCTGTTGTGGAGGTTATGAAGCATAACCAGAGCTCCCAGGTCATCGGCATCGCCGCCGTGGTCGGTATCAAAAATGATCTTTACCTGGCCAAATGAAAATGAAATGGCTGAAAGGGATAAAAGAATTGAGTATATTACTTTTCGTGTCATTATAAGTTGATTTGTTTATTATTAATAATCTGGTTCAATTGGTTTCGCCAGCCCAACCCGCTTCGCAGGGTCGATTCGCCGGCCCTTTGGATCAGAATTTATGATCAAGTATCTCCTGCAGGTGCGGTGCCGAAGGCTGCGCTCCCATGCGGGTGACCGATATTGCTGCCGCCCGCTGGGCGAAATCGATTGCCTCCCTTACCGGCTTATTGGCTGAAAGGGCAGAGGCAAGGGCACCGTTAAATACATCACCGGCAGCCGTGGTATCGACTGCCTTTACCTTGTATCCCTGTATGACCCCCTGGAAGTCGCTGTTCAGCAGGTAAACCCCCTTGCTGCCAAGGGTGATGATGACGGTCTCAATCCCCATGTCATACAGCTCCCTTGCCATTTCGGGAATGGTGTCTTCATTTATCTCCCGTGTGCCGGTGAGAAGTGCCGCCTCAGTTTCATTCGGGGTGATCACCGATACCATTTTAAGGAGTTTGGCCGGAAGCTTTGCACCCGGCGCGGGATTGAGTATTACGGGTACATCGAGTTCAGAGGCAAGTTGCACCACTGCAAGCACCGTTTCCTGGGGTATTTCGAGCTGGACAAGAACGGCTCCCGCTCCCGCAAAGGCATCCCTTGCCTTTATTATATCCTCGGGAAGCAGATGGCTGTTGGCACCGGGGGCTACGGCAATACTGTTCTCGCCGTCTTCGGCAACATTTATAAGTGCTACCCCCGAGTGCAAACCGGGTTTCACCTTTATGAAAGAGGTGTCTATCTTATCCTTTTTATAGTTTTCTATTGCATCGGTCCCGAAAGTGTCGTCCGATACACATGCAATGAATACCACATCGCCGCCGGCGCGGGCAGCGCCCACGGCCTGGTTGGCCCCCTTGCCCCCGGGGATGGTCAGCAGTTCCGATCCCATGACTGTTTCACCTGGTGCCGGTATATGGGGCACCTTTACCACCATGTCGGTATTTGAGCTTCCAACTACAATTATTTTTTTATTCATGTTATTTTTATTTTTAGAGCCCCGGCCCGGAGGCGGGTATCTCTGTTTGTTATACTATTGTTCAATTGGTTCGATTTTATTTTTACTGATACTCTCTGATTTTGAAGTTATTAAGTAAAATTATGTTGTGATTGGTTATGTTCCGGTTAAAATCATTTCTGTTTCCGGGGAACCAGGGCGTGCGGACCCGGGATGTACCAGAGGTTGTCTTCAAGGTCCACTCCGCCGCCCATCTCTTCCTGTACAGTCCTGTCGACTACGAAGATCCCGGTTTTGGCCATGTTGTCAAAGGTATCGATCCCGTCGTTCGGGAAATTGCGCCTGGTACGGTGGATATTGAATTTACCGGCAAATGTTCTTCCGAAGGCCTGTTCAATGCCCTCTTTCCCTGTCATGAACCCCAGCAGTCCGCCCCATGTGGATGCCGGGTTGTCGGAATCCCATCCGGCCAGTACCGCTATCTTAATGGTTTCCCTGATATCCCCTTCACCATAGAACAGGCTTACCAGGCTTGCAGCGAAGTTGATTCCCGCGGCAAAACAGGCATTGCAGTGTAATCCCCTTGAGGTCATATCATAACCGTCGGCCTCGTTGACCTGGTACCTGACATAAACCGAATCCCTTGCAGCCTCCCAGGGGATGCCCGATTCATATTTTGCCCTGACAAAATCATACATGGCTGCCGAATAGGAGTCGCCGGGCAACCTTTCCCTTGCCTGCTCTGCCATCCGGAATAAATTTTCCTTCAGGGACAAATTTTCATCGGTTAATGATGCCAGGGAGTGCATAATAACATAGAATTCTGATATCCATGCAGCGTTTTCCCGGGCAGTAGTTCGGATTGGCAAATATGCCATTTTCAGAGCGATATCCGGGCGGGCAGGGGAGAAGAGGCCGAAAATCTCTGTTGTGAGCTGGGCATCGATCATTTCGTAGTCCGGGTTATGGTCGGGGTGACTTGTTTCAGGCGGAACCATTCCCTTCTCTTCCATCAGTGTGTATGCCCTCTGGTTGGAAACCCACAGGTAGTTCTCATAAACGCCGTCGGAGACTTCCCCGAAAGGGGTAGGCTCATTTTTCGACCAGATATGATGCAACCAGCCGTCACGGATCTGTCCGGGAGAGAGGATTGAGGTCTCGTTGGTGTACAGAAGGTACTGGTACATGTACTCAATATCGGTATCGTCGTCGGCCCCCCAGATCCCGCCTTCATCTTCGAAATAGAAATCAATCGTTGAAGAATGGGGGGGCAAATTACCCCATATATTTGGCCGGGCAGGACTGCCCCAGTCCTCGCGCGTATAAAAATCGCCCGTTTTAATATCGCCGATATTCCCTATTTTGTCCATTTCGGTTATCAGTCCGGTCCAGTTGGCAATACTTTGTCCCAGCCAGAAACCATAGAGCCTGTCATGATAGGTTTCCCTGCAGACAACCAGGTCGGAGGGACCGGGGGTATATTCATGATAATCGATCCTGCCGGTAACGGGTACGTCAAGTACACTGTCAGCATCAGGCCCCTTGCAGGAGGCCAGGGAGATAATTAACAAAATTATTGAAAAGATTAGCTTCATAATTGTAAGTTAGGTTGACCAATTAATATACCGCTATCTCAAAAAAAGTGCTTAAGGTAAATGGGCCCCTCACGCTATGTCAGTTATCATGTCTGCTGAGGGGGCCATTGATTTTTAATAAAGCCTCGACGCAATTATCAGTCCGAGTCCCACTACAAAAAACAGGAACATCGCCGTAAGCAGCCCGTTCACTCCTTTAGCGCCCTTGAACTCTTTCCAGATAAATACTCCCCATAGTGCAGCGATCAGGGTAGCACCCTGTCCCAGTCCGTAAGAAATAGCAAAACCAGCCTGTTCGGCTGCAATAATATTGACCGTAAAGCCAATGCTCCATATTACACCTCCCAGGATCCCTATCAGGTGCAGCTTCGTGTCGCCTTCCTTAAAATAGTCCTTATAGGTGACCTTTTCGCCTGTTATGGGTTTATACATAAAAAGGGTGTTCCACAGGAAGTTTGATATAAGAAGTCCGAGTGCAAAAACTACTGACGCGGTATATGGCGTCAGCTTGCCAGCTTCCGGGTTGACAAAGTCGGCGGCCATCGAAGCAGCCACGAACCTGTAGAAAAATCCCATCAGAAGTCCCGCAAGCAGGGATACCACAATTCCTTTCGTGGAGGTCTGGCCTGTTGCAGAAGGCAGCTTTTTGTATGCCCTGGCATCGAGAACAATGGCAACAACAACAAATGCCACCCCTATAAACAACATGACAGGGTTTCCGAGCGGGGTAGCGATAAAGTTTACTATGACCCCCAGCGCAAGCGCCAGTCCGATACCAATGGGAAAAGCAACAGCCATGCCCGCGATTGCAATTGCTGCAACCAGAAGGATATTGGCAATATTAAAAACCACTCCTCCCAGGAATGCCGAGCCCAGAGCAGACAGATCGGCCTGTGACAGGTCCGCTATAAATCCGCGGCCCTCTGTTCCGGTACTTCCGGCCGTGAAAGCCAGTACAAGGGACAGAAGCAGGACCCCTATCGCATAATCCCAGTAGAAAAGCTGGAAGGGCCACTTTTTGGTGGCCATTTTCTGGGTATTTGCCCATGAACCCCAGCACAGCATTGTAATAAAGGCAAGGAATACTGCCCACGCGTAAGAATGTATTACTACCATCGTTTTTAGTTTTAGGTTTTTATGTTAAAAACAAACATTTCTTCTGTGAAAAACAGCCAAAATTTTGTTCAAAAAATACAAAATTTTGACTTACAGAAGGAAC
>REEN01000079.1 GCA_007695015.1 Marinilabiliales bacterium | reverse complement strand
AGCTCAGGGAATACCTGGAGTACCTCCAGCAGAACAACCTGGTACCCGCAACAACCGGCGAACTGCTCAGGATGATAACAGAAAGCGCGGAAGAATACGGGTACGATCCCGGTGAAATTAAGAAGATATGGGGTAAAATAGCTGCCGAAAAAGCACCCGACACTCCTGATGAGCCCGGTAAAGGAAGAAGGATTTTGTGGTGGTTATTACTTCTGGCTCTTATCGTCGTCTCAATATCCTATTACAGGAGCCGGTCCCGCAATTAATGAAGAAGGTTTTACGACCAGATCATTTAATTACCCAAGCCGGGGATTAATGAAATAGATTTCGCATATTTACAGGCAAGAGAAAATCCAGAACATGAGCATTCTAAACGGAAAATATGTAATTCTGAGAGCCCTTGAGCCATCTGACGTTGATATCCTATACACCTGGGAGAACAATTCAGATATTTGGTCTATAAGCAATACCCTGGTACCCTTTTCAAGGTTTATACTTGAAAAATATGTTGCTGACTCTCATATGGATATTTTCCAGGCCAAACAGCTGCGGCTGATGATCGACAGAATAAATAGCGGAGAAAGAGATGAAACAATTGGTGCTATTGACCTGTATGATTTCGACCCTATACACAGGCGCGCCGGGATCGGCATTCTGATTAACGACGATAAAAACCGAAACCGGGGATTTGCATCAGAAGCCTTGAAATTGCTTATAAACTATTCGTTTACAGTATTGCAATTGCACCAGCTCTTCTGCTTCATTGATTGCGACAACACTATAAGCATCAGGCTTTTTGAGAAATTCGGATTTAAGATTACCGGGAAAAAGGAAGAATGGAGCAGGACTCCTGAAGGCTGGAAGAGCGAATATATGCTGCAGCTTATAAATCCCGGTTCCGCTCAATAACCTCATCAAACGCAGGTATCTGCGGGAGGAATGACCATACCCCCCTGACATGGTCAAGCTCCGCACAATAATGTACAATACCGTTGGAAACAATCAGGTAACGAACCTTCATGTCAAGGTTATAACGGGCAACCTGATCAAATACCCCCTGTGTTATTTTAACTCCCGGAGCCTTACATTCAGCTATCAGAAGCGGATCACCGTTTCCGGAAAAAAGCACCAGGTCTGCTCTTCTTTCCATCCGGTTTATCTTCAGGGGCATTTCCACGGCAAGCAGTGAAGCCGGGTATTTACGGTCCTCAACAAGGTATGAGACAAGATTTTGCCTCACCCATTCTTCGGGGGTCAAAACAACATATCGTTTTCGAATATTGTCGAAAATGTGCTTTCTTTGTCCTTCGGACTTAATCCGGAACGAATACCGGGGAAAGTTTAATGACTGCATTATAAATAAAAGGATATAATAACAAAGCTACCAATAAATGAGGACAAAACAGGAGATCGTGAACAACTGGTTACCAAGATACACAGGCAACCCTATCGAGAATTTCACTAGTCATATTATACTTACGAATTTCAGCAGCTACCTTGAATTGTTTTCCGATATGTTTGATGTGCCTGTAATAGGTGAGAATAATCCAATGCCTTGCGCCGTAGCCAATGGAATTACAATAATTAACATAGGGATGGGTAGCGCCAATGCCGCCACCATCATGGACCTGCTGAGTGCTGTTCAGCCAAAGGCCGTATTATTTCTGGGTAAATGCGGAGGGCTAAAGAAAAAAAACAAACTGGGAGATCTTATATTACCAATTGCAGCCATACGCAGTGAGGGGACGTCCAATGACTACCTGCCGCCCGAAGTCCCCGCACTTCCTGCTTTCAACCTGCAGCGTGCAGTATCGACGGCAATTGTTCAGGCTGAACGTGACTATTATACAGGAACAGTATTCACCACCAACAAGAGAGTCTGGGAATATGATGAACGATTCAAAAGGTATCTTCAGAAGACAAGGGCGATGGCAATCGATATGGAAACAGCAACCATTTTTATAGTTGGATTTGCCAACAGCATACCTGCCGGTGCGCTCCTGCTGGTTTCAGACCAACCAATGATCTCGACAGGTATTAAAACATCTGAAAGTGATAAGAGGGTTACAGAACTATTTGTTGAAGATCATCTGAATATAGGCATTAATTCGATGCGTGAACTTATAAACCATGGATCGACTGTAAAGCATCTTAAATTCTGATCAATGACACCGAATGAGATCCTGGTTGAGATAAGAAACCGTAAATTCAGGCCTGTTTACCTTTTATCGGGCGAGGAACCCTATTATATAGACCTGGTTTCCGACTATATAATTGAGAATGTACTTACCGGGGAAGAAAAAGCTTTTAACCAGTCTATCTTTTACGGAAAAGATACGGATGTAGCTGATCTTGTCAATACCGCTCTGAGATTCCCCATGATGGCAAGCCATCAGCTCATCGTTTTAAGGGAGGCCCATTTAATGAAGGATCTTGATAAACTTGCAAATTATGCTGAAAAGCCTCTCAAATCAACGATCCTGGTCATCAACTACAAATACGGATCCTATGATAAGCGCAAAAAGCTTAGCAAGGTCATAGAGTCTTCAGGAGGAGCGCTCATGGAGTCTCCCCGGCTTTATGAGAATAAAGTTCCTGCATGGATAAACACCTGGCTGAAAAAGAGAAAATGCAGCATCACACCCGATGCATCAATGCTGCTTGTTGAGTACCTGGGCACTGACCTTGGCAAAATTGCAAATGAACTGGAGAAACTCATAATTACACTCCCTGAGACTAACAGGTCAATAACTACCGGGACCATTGAAAGAAATATAGGAATAAGCAAAGACTACAATAATTTTGAATTGCAAAAAGCTCTGGCTCAAAAAAATGCACTTAAAGCCAACCGTATAATAAACTACTTTGCACAAAATCAGAAGGCAAACCCTTTTACGCTCACAATATTTTCACTTTTTACGTTCTTCAGCAAGGTTTTTACACTGCATTTCATCAAAGACCGTTCGCCCAGGAATCTGGGTTCAGTGCTGAGGGTAAATCCATACTTCCTTAGTGAATATGAAATGGCGGCAAAAAAATATGACGCGCGGAAAACAGCCCGGATTATCTCATGGCTCAGGGAATATGATATGCGGTCAAAAGGATTTGACAACCTGTCAGCTACCGAAGGGGATCTGCTGAAAGAGATGATATTCAAGATACTTCATTGAATAATGATTTACGGCACAGGGAAAGAATATCCTTAGCGCCGGCAGTATTGTTAGTACCGGTAAAAACTTTTTGAATGACACTATACATCATACTTCTCACTTCAGTAATCTCAGTAATTGCATTTTCCAGGCACGAACTTATGTCATGGCTGCAGTTCAATCCCTACAGGGTATATCACCGGAAAGAGTTCTACAGGCTTGTCAGCCATGGCCTGTTGCATGCCGACTGGGTACACCTTTTTATAAACATGATAGTTCTTTTATCTTTTGGCACTGCGGTTGAAAGATATTTTATGAGGCTTGAAGCAATGAGTATGTTGAGATTCCCGGTGGCCGGCTTTTTACTGTTGTATGGTGGTGGCGTGGCTGTATCTACACTGACCACACTAAGAAAACACAAAAGCAACCAATGGTATAATGCCGTAGGAGCCTCTGGCGGGGTATCAGCAGTAATCTTTACGAGCATATTTTTCGCACCATGGCAAAATCTTTTGCTTTATGCAGTAATTCCAATACCGGGGATCCTGTTCGGTGTACTGTACCTGGCATATTCACACTATATGAGTAAAAAGGCATCTGACAATATTAACCACGACGCACATTTTATCGGTGCCGTTTATGGGTTCATTTTCCCTTTGCTTATTGACCTAAGTCTGATCAATACTTTTCTGGAACAACTTTTTAGTTTTTAACTATGCACAAACAATTCATCTGTTACAACGGTGAGATGGTGCCTTCAGAAAAGCCTGCTATATTGCACACTAACCGGGCATTTTGCTATGGCGATAGCCTTTTTGAAACTATACATGCCAACGGCACCAGGCTTCAGTTCTTTGAAAGCCATTACAGGCGTCTTACCGAAGGCATGAGACTCATTGGAATGGAGCCGGAAAGCCTGCCCGGGGAAGAGAACCTGGAAACTGTACTGGAACGATTACTGAATAAAAATCACCTTTACACTGGTGTCCGGATCAGGCTTAGCGTTTTCAGAAACAGTGGCGGGTTCTATAAGCCTTCAGATAATTCGGTATCGTACATTGCTGAAACAGTCCCGCTGGCTAATGACCGTTATGCGCTGAATGACAAGGGACTAAAGACCGGAATGTTCAACGGGATAAAAAAACAGCCTGATAAATTAGCGAACCTGAAGACAGCCAACTCCCTGCTTTATATAAGTGCAGCGATATATGCCCGTTCTGAGGGCCTGGATGATTGCTTCATTCAGAACACCGATGGCAATATCGCTGAAGCAACAAGTTCAAACATCTTTATCGTAAAGGGAGACACCATATCTACTCCCTCACTTGAAGAGGGCTGCGTTGCAGGAATAATGCGGGAACAGATCATACGACTGGTAAGGTGGCAGGGGATGACCTGCATTGAGACTGCAATAGATGAAAACGACCTGATTTCAGCTGATGAATGTTTTCTTACTAATGCCGTTTCGGGAATACGCTGGGTAGTTGCATACAGCGGGAAAAGATACTACAGTAAAACTGCCAGGTTTCTTACCCGGTTATTAAACCAGGAGCAATTTGGACAATGATCTCCCGGCCATCAATTTATTATGACATAAATGGTGATCCTGATTTACATTTACGCCTATGCTGACCCAGTACTAATAAGGAAAGCTGATAAGCCGGCAATTAGTTCATACCGGGATTTTCAGGAAAGTTTGTCCAGAGCCTGTATTTACCTCCAAGGGTGTTCAATGCCTTCTGCCAGGCCTCCTTGGTGCGGCTGCCCATGATCATTTCGCTGTCAAATTCACTCACGACCCAGGAATCTTCAGAAATTTCCCTTTCAAGCTGATCTGGTTCCCATCCGGAATAACCAACAAAAAACCTGATCTTGTCCTGATCCAGGTTACCGCTTTCGATCATTTGCTTAACCACCTCAAAATCGCCACCCCACCAGATATTATTTGTCACTTTTACACTATTGGGGATTATATCCCCAAGTTCATGTATATAATGAACAGCGTTTGTCCCAACAGGCCCGCCTACCGATATTGCCGTGTCAATATCAGGAAAGTCTGCAAGTATGTCATTGATTGCTACGTCAACAGGTTTATTCAGTACAAACCCTACAGTACCTTTCTCACTGTGCTCAGTAATAAAAACAACTGAACGCTTGAAATAGGCATCGTTCAGGAAAGGATCGGAAATGAGCACCCTTCCCTGTCCGGGCAATATATTGTTACGGTCAATTTTAAATATGTCGAACAACAGGTCCACAGAATCAGTTTTAAAGCAAATTACGGATTTAACGTGTTAATAAAAAGAAACCTTACTCTTTTTTATTAACATCAAATCACATACCATTGTTCGTATTTGATTCAGCTCTGAATGGTCATTTAAGGATTTTTAATATTGTCTCCCTTATAGAGGTGGGCAGCCTTTTCGGCTGACAGGGAAATACCTTTTATCATAGCCGAACTGAACCCTTCATACTCCATAAGGTTGAGCCCTGCGATGGTACATCCTTTGGGAGTGGTAACCTTGTCTATCTCCTGCTCCGGATGGCTGCCACCGGAGAGAAGCAGGGAAGCAGCCCCTTTGGCCGCCTGGATAGCAATGGTGAGTGCATGTCTTGACTGAAGGCCTATCTCTATACCTCCCTGTGATGCAGCCCTTATCGCACGCAGGAAGAAAGCCACACCGCATGCTCCTATTGCGGTCGCAGCGATCATCTCATCCTCATTAATTACCAATGTTCGTCCTACTATTTCAAATAATCGGCATGTCTCATCCAGTGGCTTCATTAAATTTCCGTTACCTGCGACACAGGTCATTGACTCCCCAACCGATATTGCTATATTGGGCATAGCCCTGACCACATATACACCTTGTCCCAGGACCTGCTCAATCTGATGGATTGTAACTCCTGTCACAACTGAAATAACAGTATGCCTGTCTTTGTTGAGTACGGGCCTTATCTCCTGCAGAACACCGTTTATCTGCTGAGGTTCGACCGATATTATAACTATATCAGATATTTCAACTGCCCTCGCATTATCTTTCATAATCTGAACCCCGGTTCCCGCGATATCTGACAGAAGATCAATGCGTCTTCGGGTAAGGCATATGTTTCCCGGACTGAAAAGTCCGGATTGCAAAAAACCAGAGGCCAGTGAAAGCCCGATATTTCCAGCGCCTATAACGGCAATCCGGTGATTCCTGAAATAGTTGTCCATGATTTAATAGTTTAATGGATGTATTCCCTCACAGGTTGGTCTTTGCGAACTCGTATCCGCGACATTCCGGGTTGAAAATAATAAATACATTTGACACTCAGATGCTCTTACACTGATAAGTTCATTTGCATGTTGAGAGTCAATCAAATCATTCACAAAAAACAACTAATTTAGCATTCTGGCCGGTAAAGTACCGGAGCCTGCCAGCCTGTGGCAGGTAATTATAATAACATAGATTATGGGAAACAGGACTGCGGTAGTTACAGGAGCCGGAATTGGGGGACTTGCAGCTGCAGTAAGGCTTGCAGCAAAAGGCTACCGGGTCAGGGTTTTTGACAAATCAAAAGCTACCGGAGGGAAATTATCGGAACTACGGCATAAAGGCTTCAGGTTTGACCGCGGGCCTTCATTGCTGACATTGCCTCATCTGGTTGATGAACTGTTTACTCTCTGCGGTGAAGACCCCCGTGATCATTTCAAATATAAGAGACTTGAACTTTCCTGTAAATATTTCTGGGAAGACGGTACAAATATCACCGCCTGGCAGGATAAGGACAGATTCACCGATGAGGTCATGGCAAAATGCGGTATCAAACCTGCACTTCTGGAAAGATTTTTCAAAAAAAGCAAAGACCTGTACGATCTCACGGCTGAATCCTTCCTGCTCAATTCACTGCACAAACCATCCAACTTCCTCTCCCCCTCCTTCTTAAAAACAATGCTTAACTCATACAGGCTTGACGCTTTTGTAACCATGCACACCCGGAATAAAAGCTGGTTCAATGACAATAAACTGGTACAGCTTTTTGACCGGTATGCCACCTATAACGGATCCAGCCCCTACAAGACACCTGCAACCCTTAATATTATAGCTCACCTTGAGCATACAGAAGGTACCTGGTTCCCCGAGAAGGGAATATTTGACATAGCTGCATCAATTACCTCCCTTGCTGAGAAAATGGGTGTTGAATTTTACCTTGAAAACGAGGTTCGGGAGATAGTCCATTCAGATTTTAGGGTAAAGGGAATAAAGACTGATGACATGTTTGTCCCTGCCGGTATCGTAGTCAATAATACGGATGTCAACCTCTTTTATACAGATCTTTTCAAAGGTTCAAAAATGCCCCGGAGACTGGTAAGCAATGAAAGATCCACATCGGCACTGATATTTTACTGGGGTGTTAACAGGGATGAACCGCGCCTGCAACTACACAATATCCTATTTTCAGAAAATTACCGTGAAGAATTCAGGCATCTTTTCACTTACCGGACCATCTTCGAAGATCCGACCGTCTACATTTACATCAGCTCCAGGGCTGTCACCAGCGATGCCCCGGAAGGATCGGAAAACTGGTATGTAATGATCAATGCCCCTGAGAACAGCGGACAGGACTGGGAAGAAATGATACCGGAAGCAAGAAGAAACATAATTGCCAAAATAAACAGGATGCTGGGAATTGACATTGAAAAGTTCATCACTTTTGAAAGTATTGCGAGTCCGGTTACCATTGAAAAAGAAACAGGATCCTGGAATGGATCTTTATACGGGATAAGTTCAAACAGTATGTTTGCAGCTTTCAACCGGCAACCCAATTTCAGGAGACGTTACGAAAACCTCTTTTTCACCGGGGGTAGTGTACACCCGGGAGGGGGAATGCCCCTCTGCCTGGCTTCAGCGAAAATAATTGACCGGGAGATCAAGGTATGCACTTAGATAATTATTGTTGAAGAATTATTGCCTGCTTATTGAACAAGTATGCAGAATAATGGTTTAGACAGTGATCTGGTAAGTTGACCGGAAAGTCAAAACGTCAAAACAACCGAAAACAATGGATTTATCAAAGAAGTTGCCGGCACCCGGCAGGGTGATATTCATACTCATCATTTTCTATGCTGTTGGGGTTGCAGGGTTGTCTTCTGCTGCGACAAAGGACCTCATAGAACTCCTTACCCCCTACACCCTGCTGATGAACCTGGTATTACTGGCACTTTACCACAGACCGTGGACAAAAAAGCACGTGGTGCTTTTTACCGTAATAGCCGTAACCGGCTACCTGGTGGAAGTTGCCGGTGTTTATACCGGACTGGTTTTCGGCGATTACAACTATCACCATGTTCTTGGCATTAAGCTCTTTGACACGCCACTGATGATCGGCATTAACTGGCTGATGCTTATTTACTTCACATATCACCTTGTGGGACTGGCCCGCTTTAGCCGTCCTGTTGCCGTTATTACCGGAGCTTTGATAATGGTAACATATGACATCATTCTGGAACCCGTTGCCATCAGGATGAACATGTGGTCCTGGGAAGGCGGGATCATTCCTTTACAGAATTACCTTGCCTGGTTAATCATATCCATTGTATTTCTGGCTTTGTTGCATACCTTTAAGGTGCGTGCTGAAAACAGGATTTCACGCGGACTTTTTGCCGTGCAGGCAGGTTTTATCCTGGCACTAAACATTATTTACCGGTTTATATGATAGAAGCAAAGCATTCACGGCTTCACAGGTGGTTCTTTAATATCTACATACGCTATATCCTGCAAAGGAATTTCAGTTCCATGCATATCAAAGGCAGCTACAAGGAACGTAACCTGCCGGTACTGCTTATAGGTAACCATTTCAGCTGGTGGGACGGGTTCTTTCCTTATGAGCTCAACCGCAGGCTGTTAAAAAAACGTCTTCATCTGATGATGCTTGAGGAACAACTGGCAAAAAGGAAATTTTTCAGAAGACTTGGAGCTTTCTCTATAAACCCGGGTAAGCGTTCGGCAATAGATTCAATCAATTATGCATCAAAAATTCTTAACGACAGGGACAACCTTCTGATCCTGTTTCCCCAGGGCAGGATACAGTCACAATACATGAACGAAATTGCTTTCCGGAAGGGATGGTACAGGATCATTGAAAGGGTAACAGGACCTGTTCATGTAATATTTATGGTGACCATGACTGACTATCTTTCAAATAAGAAACCCGGGCTGTATATTTACCTTGAGGATTTCCATGCCACAGGCAATTTTGTTTTGGGTGAACTGGAAAATGCATACAGCAGCTTTTACAAACAGTGCATTGAACAGCAAAAACACCTGGAATGACCTGGCTTGCCTACTTCATATTGTTTTTCCTGGCAGTGAGACTCGCAGTAAGCCTTACAAATCTTTTCACAAGGCAGTGGCTCAGAAGTGTTGAGGCCATATACCAGCCGGCCAGGCTGCAGGCTCATAATTCCATGCCCCTGATATCAGTTCTTATACCAGCAAGAAATGAGGCTGATAACATCTGCAGCCTGCTTTCAGATATCTCATATCAAAACTACCCAAACATAGAAATACTGGTTTATGATGACCTTTCAGAAGACAATACCGGCGAACTGGTAGAAAGTTGCAAAGAAAGGGATAGCCGCATAAGACTGATCGGAGGCAGGCCTCTGCCGGACGGGTGGCTCGGCAAGAACCATGCATGCCACCAACTGGCACTTGAGGCAAATGGGGAATACCTTCTTTTTCTCGATGCCGATGTCAGACTACGCCCCTCTCTCCTGTACAACAGCTTTGCCCATATGAAACATCACCGGCTGGACCTGCTGTCAATATTCCCGGCCCAGGAGATGCGCTCTTTCGGGGAGAAGATAACTGTACCGGTAATGAACTGGGTGCTGACCGGACTTCTCCCGCTTATTCTGACAAGGACATCTTCAAGGCCCTCGCTTTCGGCAGCAAACGGGCAGTTCATGATGTTCAGGACAGAGCCATATAAAAAACACATGTTTCACCTTAGTCTTAAAAACAGTCCGGTAGAGGACATCGGCATCTTCAGGTTAATGAAAAGACTGGGTTACCGCACCCATACACTGCTCAGCAACGGCGATATAGGCTGCCGGATGTACAGAACATGGAAAGAGGCAGTGAGCGGCTTTTCGAGGAACGTGGCAGAGTATTTCGGCGGGAGTATTCCGGCCGGACTTTTTTTCGCGCTGCTTACAACATTCGGTATAATCCCGGTGGCATTATACCTGTCGCCCATTTTATCAGCATTGTTTATTGTGCTTACAGTAATTCACAGGCTGGTGATCTCATATATCAGCCGGCAGCCCTTGCTGCAGAACCTGCTTCTGGCACCATTTCAGCAATTATCCTTATTTGTCATGGTAATTGCCGCGATCAGGCACAGGCTGAACAGGGTCCTCATCTGGAAGGGCAGAAACGTGTATCAACAATCTTTCAGGAGCCTCAAGGCATAACGATAACTAATATGATCTTAACCGACGCAGCCAAAAATATTGCACTTACGTTTCTCATCCTCTGTTTAATTCCCGGGGCCCTGGCAGCTCAGGGCGGTACCCGGCCGCAGGAAATGATCTATTATGCCTTTACCAGGGACAGGATGGAGACCTGGGTCAGGGCCATCAATATCCTTGAAAAAGAATACAGGCAAACCGGTAATATTGATGTGCTGTATGAACTGACCCTGGCAAGATACGGATATATCGGCTACAGCCTCGGGATCGGCGACCGTTCTTCCGCACGGGAACAGATAGGGCTCGCGGAAGAGGATATTGATAAACTTACAGCCTCTACCAGGCATGAGTCTTCTGCCTATGCCCTGCAGGCAGCGCTTTATGCCTACAGGATATCGATGGCTCCATGGAGAGCGGTATTCTGGGGACAGAGGAGCATGAACCTGATTGACAAGGCTATCGAGACAGATCATGGTAATCCCCAGGCCTGGCTGGAGCACGGGAATGCCATGTTCTATGCCCCGGCAACATTCGGGGGCTCAAAAGAAAAGGCCCTGGAGAGCTACAACCGGGCAATCAGGCTCTTTGAGGCAGATATGAAAGAGCACCACAGGTGGCTATACCTCAACACACTTGTGGCACTGGCCAAAAGTTACCAGGAAACCGGCAACAAGGCAATGGCCCGTATAACCTACCGGAAAGCACTTGAATTTGAACCTGAGTTCACATGGGTGCGCGAGACCCTTTTACCCGCACTTGAAGGGCAGTGATCCTGTTAACCAGAAAACTTGCGTGCCAGTTTCCGGAAGCCGGTTACAATGTTACTGTAGAGCCCTTTACGTATGGAATATGAAAAGTCCTTCTGGCCGGGTCTGGTGCCTTCCCTGATCACGATCCGGTCAATACCGGCCTTTTCCCTTAGTTGCTCAGCATAACCGATCAGTGTGTCATGTCTCTCCTTGCCGATCCTTTTGCGGAAACGCGGGAGATCACTCGGATCGCAGGGAGCACGGTCAATAAACACATTACCGCCGCAAAAAAACTGGAAGCACGGGTCACGTGCCCATTCTGCCACGATCCCCTCATCACTGGCATTGAAGATATGTTTCAGAACCAGCAGCCCGGCCATCAGCCTGACAGGTTTTGAGGGAGCCCCCCTGTCAGAATAGAGTTTTGAATACCCGGCATCGATCTCGCTCCATGGAAAATTTTCCGCAAGAACCCTTAACGGGTTATCCTTATCGACAACCTGCGTGAGCGAGGGTTCAAAAAGGTTCAGCTCACCTTGATCCGGTGCTTTTCCTTTCATGGAACAGGACAAAATGGTTCTTCCACAAGTTACATCAATCCGGTGAAAAAGAAAAGCAAAGCAGGAAATTACTGGATAAAATGAGCAGAAAAAGTATCGGATACTTATGATGACACCGGCCTGTATGGAATTGTAAAATAGAATGATGAGCCGAGACCGGGAGTTGATTCCACCCATATCCTTCCGCCAAGCATTTCAATATATGCCTTGCAGATCGACAAACCCAGACTGGACTCACAATAATAATGGTTGTCTGACACCTCTCCCATCTCAAAGCGCCTGAATACAAGTTTCTGCAGCTCAACCGGTATTCCTATGCCTGTATCCCTGACATAAAAGAGCAGTTCTTTATCCTTGAGGCTGTAACCAAACCTTACTTTTCCCTGCCCGGTGAACTTTATAGCATTAATAAGAAGACTTGACAATACGCGGTGAAGCTTTGCCTTGTCTGTTTTTATCCGTGCTTTACTGTCAGAAAGGCCGGCCTTGTACTTGAAGATATTGTTCTGTTCCTTTGCCCTTGCCGAATACTGCTCATACAGCTGTTTCATCAGCATATTCAGGTTAAAGGAGTCTTCGTTGACAGTCTTCCTCCCCTTTTCAATTATCGCGATATTTACTATATCGGATACGTTAGACAACAGGTGGTCGCTGCTGTCAAGAATGATCTTTGTAAATGACGCGCGTTTTTCATATGATAAGTCCGGGTCAGACAAAAAAGAGCAGAAACCGGTAAGTGTATTAAGTGGCGTCCTGATCTCCTTCGATATACTCAGCAGAAGAGATGTGTTCAGGCGGTTACGCTTTTCCAGGTCTGCAATCTTTGCCTTAAGAGCTTCATTTTCCGCCTTCAGCACATCATCACTATCAGCCCGGTTTCCTGAATCCATATCCGCCTGTCCTGCCGGATTATCCTGATGGTCCGGCGCAACCTCACCCCGGGGTTCAACCCTCTTTGCCCTATTTTTAGTCATTCCTGTTCTTGAAACTGTTTCTTCAACATATTTAACCAGATGTGCCGAAATGCATAGCATCAACCATCATAAAGCGCCCTCAGCAAACTGATAAAACGTACAAGGCATTGAAATGGCGGATGTACACGACAGATCATTAATAACCTCGCTATTTTCTACGATAAAATGGGATATTTGTTACAGTAAGCCTGCATTTGCAGAAATCACAGAGGATTTGCAGACTGCTGCATTTCAGAAAAACCTTTTCAGTAACCTGAACCCTCTGAAAGGAACATATTTAACCGGATTATCAAATAAAAGTGAAGACCGGAGCATAGACCTGCGGTTACTGAAGGCAAGGAAGCTCTCCTTTCCGTGATATCTTCCCATGCCGCTGTTCCCTGTGCCGCCGAAGGGTAAATGGTGATTTGCAACATGCAGGATTGTATCATTGATACATCCGCCACCGGAAGTTGTGTTGCCGATTACTCTGCGCGCACCGGACCTGCTTCCGAAATAATAAAGAGCGAGTGGCTTTTCAGTACCGTTAAGATAAGTGATCACTTCGTCGATATCTGCAAATGTCATAACCGGAAGTACGGGGCCGAATATCTCTTCCTGCATAACAGGAAAACCGGGTTCTACCTGGTCAATAATTGTCGGTGCAATATAACGGTCTTCAATATCGACTTCACCTCCTGACACGATATTACCATGCTCCATCAGCTTCCGGATCCGGTCTAAGGCATTCCTGCTTACTATGCGGGGATAATATCTGCTTGCCCTGATATCATGGCCATACATGTCGCTTATCTGTTCAATCAGGGCGGATAACAATTCCTGCTTTACCGATTCGTGGACATACAAATAGTCGGGAGCTATACATGTCTGGCCGGCATTGATGGTCTTGCCCCATGCAATGCGTCTTGCGGCCACTTTAATATTCGCATCATGGTCAACTATGCAGGGACTCTTGCCTCCAAGCTCAAGCACAACAGGAGTCAGATGCTCAGCTGCTGCCTTCATTACGACCTTCCCGACAGAAGGGCTGCCGGTGAAGAAGATCATATCAAACCTATGTGAAAGCAATTCCTGGTTGATATCCCTTCCACCCTGCACAAGGCTGACAAAACCCGGATCAAATGTCTCTCTCACAATCTCTTCCATTACCGCCGCAACGGCAGGTGTATAGGGGGAAGGCTTCAGCATGGCACAACATCCGGCCGAAATTGCACCAACAAGTGGGTTAAAAAGCAACTGGAAAGGATAGTTCCAGGGTGCAATTATCAGTGCAACCCCCAAAGGCTCGAAGAGTATTTTTGCTGTTGAGGGGAACAGGTACCATGGTGTGCGAACCCTCTCGGGCCTGGCCCATCTTTTCAGGTTGGCTATATGATTATCTATCTCATGCAATACGATGCTGATCTCGGTAAGATATGCCTCCTCGGGAGATTTTCGAAGATCCCGGAAAAGAGCATCTGACAATTCCTTTTCGTATTTGCGAATGGAATTTCTTAACTTCTTCAGCATCTCCCGGCGAAACCCGATATCCCGGGTCTGTCTTGTCCCATAGAATGCCCTGAGTTTACAGATATATCCTGCTATGTCACTCGCTACTGCTTGCTCCATCAATCAATGTTTAAGTTTTCTTTGCAGGGGATTCATTCGCCGGTCTTTCATCTATCCGGCCGGTAAAATGGTCCATGGTCCTGTAAATGCCTAGCACATTGCCAACAAACCAGTCAAACAACCATATCGGCAGAAGGCCCTGGAAAAATCTTAAAAACCTCACTCCCCAGGGCATGCTTACGAAGACCTTCTCCTTTTCAATTCCGCTGATTATCCTTAGAGCAACCTTTTCAGGCTTTAATAGAGGAATAACTGATCTTACCCCGGCAAACATACCTGTATCTATATAGTAGGGTGTTACAGTTGTAACCATGACCTTCTTTTTAAGTTTAGCCAGTTCCAGCCGCAGGCTGTCTGACCATCCTGTCACCGCCCATTTACTTGCAACGTAAACAGCCATTCCCGGATTTGATACCAGTCCCGCAGATGAGGCTATATTGCATATATGCCCGGAATTCCGCTCCAACATACCTGGCAGGAATTCAAGCGCTATATGCATGGGAGCGACTGCATTTACACTCATAGTGCGGTCAATATCGGTATTATCGTGCTCATGAAAATACTTTCCGGCAACAATTGCTGCATTGTTTATCAGTATATCCACATCTCCCACGTTGCGCCTCACCCACTTGGCAGCAGTCCTTACATCATCAACTGACGAGACATCGATCCGGTAACTGAAAACAGGTCCGTAACCTGAAAGTTCAGTGACAGTCCGCCCCATCAGCTCCCTGTCGATATCCCAGATAACAACAACGGCACCGCGCAGGAGCGCCAGCCGGGCCATGACCTTGCCGATACCACGGGCCCCTCCGGTTATTAATACAACCTTATCCTTGAAAACACTCATTCCGGGGAAAATACAAAAAATTTACAACGCCGGCAAAAGTGAGGCCCTTTTGCAATTAATATAACCAGGAAAAGAGGATTGTTGAAGTCAGGGTCTTTTAAACGGCAGGGTGAAGTAAAAGGCAGATCCGGCTCCGGGTTCAGATTCAAGCCATATCCTGCCGCCAAGCATCTTAACATAAGCGCCCGCAATCGACAGTCCAAGTCCGGGTCCCCCATACTTCCGGTTATTTGCAGTTTCAAGCTGCCTGAAAGGCTTGAATACCTCCTGGTGCATTGCCGCCGGAATTCCTATACCGGTATCACTTACATAGAAACAGAGAGAACCATCTGAAAGGGAACACCCATACTTCACTTCGCCATTACCGGTAAACTTGACGGCATTATTTACCAGGTTAGAAAGTATCTGCATAAGCTTGTTACTGTCAGTCAGTATTTCATGATCACCCTCCATTCCATCAATACAGTATTTCAAACAATTATTCGATTCCCCTGCCTTTGATGCAAACTGCCTGTATACACTGACAAACAATTCCTCTACGTCTGTCTTCACCTCTACCACCTCAACCTGCCCGGTTTCAATTGCCGAGATACTGATAATATCGTTCAGAATTGTCAACAACTGATCGCTGCTCTCCATAATAATCCCGGCAAACTCCTCAATTCTCTCTGCGGCCAGGCCCGGTTCTGATAACAGTGCTGAAAAGCCGGTAATGGCATTCAATGGCGTACGTATCTCATGAGAAAGGTTATTCAGGAAAGAGGTCTTGAGACGATCGCTCTCCTCTGCCTTTTCTTTGGCTGCAACAAGATCCTGCACCATCTTTTTCCTTTCGGTAATATCCTCGCTTATGATAATATAGTTTACCAGGTTGCCGGATTCGTCAAGCAGGGGTGAGATAATTACCTTTTCCCGGAAAAACCGGCCATCTTTTTTCCGGTTGGGGGTCTCACCACACCATGTGCGTCCTGACCTGAGAATCCTCCACATCTCCTCGTACTCCTCCTGCGGGATATGGCCCGGGTTGAAGATACGGGGAGGCCGCCCCCTGACATCATCGAGGGTGTATTGCATAAGTTCGGTAAACCTGGAGTTCACCCACGATATACTGCCATATGAATCTGTTATAAGAATTGATGCAGGGTTCTGCTCGGCAACACGACTGAGGGTCCTGATCTTCTCGCCGGCAATTTTTCTTTCTGTTATATCAGTGATGGTCCCTATATAATTAACGATCTCACCATCTCCATTGAATTGCGGAACCGAATTGCCAATAACCCAGACAACAGTCCCGTCCTTACGCAAAAACCGGTATTCGGCATATGAAGATCTCTTTTCAGCAACGGCATTCTCCCAACCTGCAAAGAGTCCCTCCAGGTCATCAGGATGGACCGCCCTGATCCAGCCGTCGCCCAGTGCTTCATTGTAGGTCATCCCGGAGATATTGCACCAGTGAGGGTTGACATAGGTTGTATTACCTTCCGCATCGGTGCTGAAGATACCGACAGGGGCAGACTCGGTAAGGACATAAAATTTATGCTCACTCTCAAGGCACTCTTCAACCCTCTTTTTCAGAACCTCATTTTCAGTTCTCAACTCTTCAATAATATCATTGACAGGACGTCCTCCATATTGTTTGTCTGCCTGTGAGCCCTTGCCAATGTAAAGAGTTGATTCTTTTTTATTCATTTTTGTTTTTAATACTACAATATGACCATCAACAGGAAAAACTTCCGACAGATTCTAATATTGCACTATGTACTGTACCAGGTTTCAACCGGCTGGAGTGAATGCAATTCCTGTGCCAGCCTGTGTATGCATGCACAGGCTTAAATCACTTCTACGTCAGCAAACGGGTTTTGTTACAGTAAACACTGCCACCGGGGGAATTACTTCTTTCCGGCAATCCATTCCCTGGCATTCACAAAAGCCTCAAGCCATGGGGTGATCTCATCATCCTTCCGTCCTGCAGGGTAATCTGCCCAGTTGTAACGGTAAACCGATCTCTCCAGGTGAGGCATCATCGCGAGGTGACGGCCATCCGGACTGCATATAGCTGCGGCAGCGAAATCTGATCCGTTGGGATTGCCAGGATAATTCCTGTATGAATACTTCATAGGTATATGGTAGTCATTCTCTTCTCCTGGCAGAATGAACTTTCCTTCACCATGCGCAATCCAGATGCCGAGCCTGCTGCCGGCCAGTGACCCCAACATTACAGTATCGTTAATGGGGATATCAACATTCAGGAAAGCGGACTCGAACTTGTGTGAATCGTTGAACAGCATCTTCGGCCTGTTTTCTCCCTCAACACCCACAAGTCCCAGTTCGACCATCAGCTGGCATCCGTTGCATACACCGAGGCTCAGGGTATCCTCTCGCGCATAGAAACGTTCAAGTGCCAGCGCTGCTCTTTCGTTATAGAGGAATGCCCCTGCCCAGCCTTTTGCAGATCCCAGAACATCACTGTTTGAAAAGCCGCCTACAAACACGATCATATTCACATCTTCCAGTGTCTCCCGTCCGCTCACAAGATCGGTCATATGAATATCCTTCACATCCATCCCGGCCAGGTACATGCTCCATGCCATCTCTCGGTCGCCGTTCACACCCTTCTCCCTGATGATAGCCGCCCTGATACCCGAAGGCTTACAACGCTGGCTATCAATGCCGTATTGTGAAAGCTTGCCGGTAAAGCCATGCGGGAATTTGTAAGACAACGGCTGCTGACTGTAATTCCGGAACCGCTCTGATGCCAGTTTTTCGGTGGACTGCCTCCTGTCAAGCAGAAATGATGAGCGATACCACACATCTCTCAGCTTATCGATATCAAGCTCATAATGTCCGTCATCGTGCATCACAGTAAATCTGCGCTTATTGTTATACTGTCCTATGAGCCTGGCTTCAATTCCCTTTTCAGCAAGATCACCTATTACCTTTCCGGCATCAGCAACCTGTAACAGCAGGGCCGGCTTTTCGCTGAACAGGATGTTGATAACCTTCTCTCCGAACCCTGAAAGGTCAGTATCGATTCCCGTTTCCCTTTCGGGGAAACACATTTCAAGCATCGCTGTAATAAGTCCCCCCCCCGAAACATCATGCCCTGCAAGCACCATCCCTTTGGATATGAGTCCCTGCACTGCATTGAACGCTTTAGCAAAACAGGAAGGGTCATTGACAGTGGGACATCCACGGCCCACAAAATTGATTGACTGTGCAAAACTGCTGCCGCCAAGCAGAAAGCTGTCTCCTGACAGGTCGACATACAGGATCGAGCTGCCCGGCACATTCTTCAGGCCCGTGGTGACTGTCTTCCTGATATCGGTTACCTCGGCTGCGGCAGAAATGATAACCGTTCCCGGAGCAAAGACAACATTTCCGTCCTTGTACTTCTGGGTCATTGAGAGTGAATCCTTGCCTGTCGGGATGTTTATACCCAGTGCTTTTGCAAAGTCCGATGCTGCCTCAACTGCGCTGTACAGGCGGCTGTCCTCACCCTCATGCCTGGTAGGCCACATCCAGTTCGCACTCAGTGAAACACCCCTTATCCCATCCTGCAAGGGCACCCATACAATATTGGTAAGCGCTTCAGCTATAGATAACACCGATCCTTTTGCAGGATCAATCATTGCAGCTACCGGTGCATGTCCTATCGCGGTGGCAATTCCCCGGCTGTCGCCGTAACCGATCGCCATAACAGCCAGGTTGTTGAGAGGAAGCTGGATGCTGCCGGTTGTTTGTTGCATCGCCACCTTGCCGGTAACACTCCTGTCAACCTTGTTCGTCAGCCAGTCCTTGCACGCCACGGCCTCAAGCTGGAGTACCGAGACCAGGTACTCCCTGAAACGCTTATCATCAAATTCAAGTTCTTCAAAAGCAGGTTCGACAGAATTGTCGGTCATAACTGTACGCGGAGGGTTACCGAACAGCCACTCCAGCTTCAGGTCAATGGGCCGTATTTTTTTACCCGTGTCTTCAAAGGTAAACTGCATATCACCCGTCACCTCACCAATATCATACATAGGCGCCCTCTCCCTCCCGGCCACCTTACGCAACATCTCCACATCCTTCCTGTGCAGTACCAGTCCCATTCTTTCCTGCGATTCATTGCCGGCAATCTCGCGTGCCGACAATGTGGGATCACCAACCGGCAGCTTGTCCATCTCGATCCTGCCACCGGATTCCTCAACCAGCTCTGACAGGCAGTTCAGATGCCCCCCGGCCCCGTGGTCGTGAATGGAGATGACAGGGTTATGATCCGATTCCATCATTGCTCTTATCGCATTGCTCACCCTTTTCTGCATTTCCGGATTCGAGCGCTGAACCGCATTAAGCTCGATTGAATTGCCATATTCGCCCGTGGCAACAGATGATACCGAGCTGCCGCCCATACCTATACGGTAGTTATCGCCCCCCATGAGTATGATACGGTCGCCTTTCACGGGCGAACCCTTCATGCTGTCCTTCTTCCTGCCGTATCCTACACCGCCTGCCAGCATGATAACCTTGTCGTAACCATATGTCCGACCCTTCTCTGTATGCTCGAATGTAAGGAGGCTGCCGCATACCAGCGGCTGCCCGAACTTGTTGCCGAAGTCGCTCGCACCATTTGAAGCCTTCACAAGTATATCTTCGGGTGTCTGGTAGAGCCAGGGCCTCGGCACAATAGCGCTTTCCCAGGGCCTGCCCGGTTCGCTGCGCGGGTAAGCTGTCATATATACGGCGGTTCCGGCAAGCGGCACTGCACCCTTCCCGCCGGCAAGGCGGTCACGGATCTCACCCCCCGTGCCCGTTGCCGCACCATTGAAAGGCTCAACGGTTGTGGGAAAGTTGTGGGTTTCAGCTTTAACAGACAACACCGTCTCAAAATCCTTCACCACGAACCAGTCCCCCACATCCTGCCTGGCCGGAGCAAACTGCCTGGAAACAGGGCCCTGCAAAAAGGCGCAGTTATCCTTGTAGGCCGAAACAACCCGGTTGGGGTTGGCTTCGGTAGTCTGCTTAATTAGTTGAAATAACGAATACGGCTTTTCTTCACCGTCTATAATAAACAGTCCGTTGAATATCTTGTGGCGGCAGTGTTCGGAATTGACCTGGGAAAAACCGAATATCTCACTGTCTGTAAGCTGCCGTCCCATCTGCCTGCTCACATCCTCCAGGTAACTGATCTCTTCGGGGCTCAGAGCCAGCCCCTCCTGCCTGTTGTATGCCTCAATATCACCAATGAAGATGACAGGGTCGGGTTCTTTGTCGATGACAAAAATATCCTGCTTCAGATTATTGTAAATGCGCTGGAGCATCGGGTCATAATCCGGTGTGGTTACCCCTTTCGCATCCGGCATCTCGCCGGGTGCATGCTCCCGGGATTTCCCGGCAGAAGTACCTGCTTCAGTGAAAGTGGATGTGCCGCCGTTATCTTCCCCGAAAGGGAAAAAATCTTCAATGCGTGAGATGCCCTCAATACCCATGTTCTGGGTTATCTCAACCGCATTGGTGCTCCATGGCGTTATCATTTCACGGCGGGGGCCAAGGTATCTGCCTTCGATCTCCGTTGCATCAACATATACGGCACCGCCGAACAGCCAGGTCAGTTTTTCAACATCCAGCTTATGCAGATCCTTCGTGCTTTCAACAACATATACAATACCGGAAGAGTTACGGAAAAAATTTATCATCATCTGTTTTTTAGGGACGGATAAAAGCTACTATCCTGCGAAATTAAAAAAACAATGGAAGTATCGCCCCATTTTTTCAGATAATGTATAAGCAGTCAGAGGCCGGCCTGTTTATTCCTTACATAGCACCTGGTGATCAGCCTTAGTACAAGGTCGAGTTTCTGGTACCCCAGGAAGCTCTTGTTGGCGAAGATGTTGACGGTAAGAACCGGTAGAAGGATTATGGCCGCGGTTACCAGTAAGATCATTGCCAGTCCCTCAACCATGATCAGAAAAAGGATCAGCAGGACCATCAGAAAAATGGAATAGAGGACCACGAAAGCCGAAAACCTTCGTTTCCTCCTGAGGGCCTGTTCAAGCAATCTTGCAATAACCTTTTCGTCAAAAGATTCACTTGCAAACTCCTTTTTCTCGTTGTAGCTGAGTTCACCCTTTATCTCATTGTAAAGAACATGCCTGAGTTCAATAAGGCGTTGCTGGTCATTCATAATTTTCCGGGATTATATGTAATCAGTAAAATTACAAAAATTACAAAAACTCCGCAATAACAAATCCTCAGCTAAATTACAAAGATTCACCTCACAAATGCAACGGTCTTATAAACAACATTTTGTTTTTACATGCATTTTTTCTTAATATTGGTACCAGGTTCCTTTATCATTAACTAATCATAACAAGTATGATGACATTATTACTTTTTGCCCGGCCAGAATTACTCCCGGCAGTATTTCTGAATGTTCCAGCTATAATTTCGCCTGTGGTTTCCATATTTCCGGGTGTGTTTATTATCCTGGCCTTTACTGGTTTCTTCAGGTCTTCGGTTACAGGGATCAGGCCTGAATTTATACTTGACCAGAAAAAGATCCAGGAGGACTGGGCCACAAGAAGTTCGTTCACCACCTTGCTGATGCCCCTGATGGGTCTGCTGGTTTTTGTATTTAACGCAATTGCATGGGCTGTGTATGGCCTGATCTCTGTGTTTGAGTTTCTCGCCTTTCTTTTCCGCGCTGTCTGGTGGGTTATAACATGGATATGGAACGAAGTGATACATCCGGTTTTATTTTTCCTGGTCAAACTTGCCTGGCATTATATAGTAATCTGGGGTTGGCGCTTCTTTAAGATCGCCTTTAACCGCATACCCGATGCATTTTCAGCCGAAACTTACAAAAAAGGGTTCATCTCTGTTCTGGCCATCTCATTCGTTGTGCTCCTGTTTTATTACCTGAGCAATATACTTGAGCAGGAATGGATACTGATAGTCATGCTGTTCGCATTTACCTTAAGTGTAATATGGTTCTCCGGATTCACACTTTATGATGATAGTGACAGGCCTTTCGATGAATACTGGACCGGCACCATGACGGTAAATGTTGCCATTACAATCTTTATCACCCTGATGAGTGCGGTTATCATCCTGTTGCTGCACCTTTTCGCGGGAACATCAGTGCAGTTACCCGTTCTGGGGATAGCCTTCGGTGTGACCCAGTTGCTGATAATGGTTTTTATATTGACGCTCATAACCTTCATGGCAGTAAACACGGTGATCCCCGCCTATATGGCTTCAGGCTCAGGCATATTTGAAACAAAGGAATTCCTTATAAATACAGGGATACGTCTGCCACGCATACTGGGAGTTATCCCTTTTGTATTACTGGGAGGCTTTATTACCTCAATTCTTACCATCCTGCTTGGCGCCTTCCTGTGGTGGTCGACCGGTACTGTTAAAGAGAGTTTTTGCAACAATGCAACCGAAAACATGCGCACTGAGCTGGCTGATGTACGGTCAGACTTCAGAGAGTTTTACGATACCGTGGCACAGGTGAGCCTTGCACGGGATTATCCCGAATCTCAGATAAGAAGGATCGCAGTGCTCGAGTCACGCATTTTTTCTCTCGAACAATTCAACAGAAGCTGGATAGAAATAATGGCCGACCTTCCTTCAGGGATCAGAAGTACCAGTCCGATAAGAGAGAATATCAGTAAATCAGACAACCTTTTCTTCAACCAGTACGAGAGTATCCTGAAAGAAATAGAGGTCGCCGAAAGAACCCTGGAGGAGCTTCTCGATGAACAACGCATAAGTCCCGGCAATGCAATTGCTGAACAACGAGTTGATCTGGCCCGGACACATCTGAATTCCCTGTTCAGAGACCTTCACCAGGCAGAATCCAAATTCGTTTTAGACACAAGGTTTTCTGAAGAGGTTATCAGGTCAATCAGGGCGACCAATATCATGTGGGTTACCGGCACCTTTCTGGCAATGATCGGGCTTGTGCTGTTGATGGCAATAATGTTTACCCCTTACTGGATATACAGGACCAAGCTGTACTTTGACCTTTACAGTTATCACCATGAGGGCAAATCATATCTTGCCGAACAGTTGGATTTTTACAGAAACCGGAATCCTAATCAACCACTTCTTGGGTTCTTTGTGGTTTTTGTTTTTCTGTTGATTGTTCAGGCTTTTCTGATGACAGGACTTTTATGAGATCAGGCTCTGTCCTGATTTAGCCCTTTATCTGATCGGTCTGCGGCACCGCGATCTGTTCCTTCAACGGCATCGCGACCTGATCCGTCTGCGGCACCGCGATCTGTTCCTTCAACGGCACCGCGACCTGATCCGTCATTTGCAGCCCACAGCACAAATGCTGCACTTACAATGATGATATTCTTTATTATATATTGTCCTTCAAGGGTGGGCGCATATGGGATTTGCGTAAAAACCTCAGAGGGGAACAGAAAGACCGGTGTAACAGTGCCGATCATCTGGAACAAAAGCAACAACAGTGTCGCTTTCAGGAATACACCCGATATCAGTGCTGCCCCTATCACAACCTCCAGGGCAGCCAGCAGGACAAGCGCCACCTTTCCCGTTACAATTCCGAAAGTAAGCGTTTCAATTGTCCGGGTTGCAATATCGGTCGCGGGACTCAAGCCGGGGAAGAACTTAAGGATACCGAACCAGAAAAATACTACCCCTATGCTGATACGAAGCAATATAAGCCCGTTCTTCGACATCCACCGGGTAACTGCTGCATCAGTTCTGTTGACCATATCGTTTCTCATGAAATCTGTTTTGAACCTTAAACAATTTGCAGCCCTGAAGGTTTAAATGTTTTGCAGCATCCCGGCCAGGGTGCTGCTTTACAGACTCATTATCCAATGCGATATACCAGCGGAGGCGATATGCCGGCCAGGCACAGAGTGCTGATTTCCATCTGTGCGCTTCAAGCGCTAGATGACAGCAGATGCGGCAG
>REEN01000078.1 GCA_007695015.1 Marinilabiliales bacterium | reverse complement strand
CTCTGCCCGGTAATGATCACTCTGCCCGGTAATGATCACTCTGCCCGGTAATGATCACTCTGCCCGGCAATGCAGGCTAAATCGTTGCAGCACTGTCAATAACAACCACCCCTGCTTCCCGGAGCTGGTAGATGAAGTTAATTATGTCATCAATATCCGTTTCGCTGCGGTTCTGCGCATCTACCATTTTCTTGATCATCAGCACCGTGTTCTTTCCGTTTACCAGCCGCGCTATCTCGGTCCTGTCGATCCTCGTCCTTACCGGATAAGATGCAAGGGTTTCAGGTGAAAGACCTGCCAGCATCCCGGCAAGCAGACCCTGCCCCCCCTTCAGCATTCCCTCCGTAAGTGCCGGCACCAGACCTGCGGCACGACGTTCTGAATCGGTGAGTACGATCTTTGCAGGAGCTGTTCCAAGAGCATTGGCCCTCATCTTCATCTGTGATTCGAGAGCGGCAATATATGACCTGCCTGAATTACCCGTTAATTCAACCAGGTTGTCCAGGTGACCGCTTATGGCATCAGGCGCGGAAGCAAGCTCTGCGACCGACATGATGGTTGCCTTTTCATTCTCAAGGTGCGCATCCAGAAGCCAAACCGCTTTTTTGTAGTTTTCATGGAGGTTCTCAGCTGTCGAGCTATTGATCATATCCATCGCTACATTAAGCTGGTGTCCTAACCGGCGCACTGCATTGCCGGCTATCTCCCCGGCAATGGCAACCGCCATCTCATCGCCGGCGCCAGCTATAGTGTATGCTGCCGCCGCTCCTATCACCACTGCCCTTTTCAGCTGGGTTGGATCAGCCTTGTCAACCAGGTCGCCCGAAGTATGGTACCACAGATCGGGCCATGCAATCATCATAACTCCCGGTATGCGGACACCGAAATCATTGAACACAACGTGGTCGGATGATCCGTAATGGGTCTCTATGCTGTAATAAAACGGTTCATCGGCCCCAAACGGGGCAACAATCCGGTGCGGCACCTTGTCTGTCTCCCTCCTGTTGTGCACCCTCTCACGGTTACCCTCTCCTACAAAACGGAAATAATTCTCAACGACATCATTCACGTAATGTGCATTGCCGAATGTTGTCCTTTTCAGGCTGAAAAATGCATTGTGCATACTCAGCCACTCTCCTACCATATCCATATTGATATTGCAGTATGCATCCTTTATATCATCGAAATGCATATCGACCCATGGGCGGCTGCCGGCAAACTCGGGTCCCCACCAGAACCTGATTGAACGTTCCGGCCTGGGAAGCCTTCCTTCTTCGATAAGGGTATTCAGCACCCTGGCGATCTCCAGGAGCGCAGCGCCACCCGACTTGTTATCATTGGCACCCTGCTTTACCAGACCCTCAAAAATATGGGCTGAGAAAATTACTGCTGTTGCATCCGGATCGGTGCCCGGTATAAATGCATCAATGTTCTGGATTGTGTTTGGCTCCATGCTTGTTTCAACCTGCGCACGGACCTCAATCTTTTCTCCCCGAAGCAGCCTGTCCCTTAGGTGCTGACCCTCCCTGATATTCATCTGGAAGGCAAACCCGGCTTCAATCCTTTCACCCCCGGCGGGCCCGGGAACATCACCTATCCTGCCCTCAGGTATCTGCAATGGATCGATGTAATTCCTTGAATCGCTTATTGCTAAAACTCCCACTGCCCCGGCCCTCCGTGCATTTGCATGAAGCAATGATACATTTCCGTGCCCTACGGCAATCTTTCCTGTAACATCCTTCTGTTCAACTTCCTCTCTTGTGCCGCTGCCAACCCAGACAAGTCCGGCAACAACATCGGCGCTGTTGCTGCCCATTGTTAGCTGAAAGGCATTGTCCCTGTATGAAACAAGCTTCTGTCTGCCGGGTGACACCTCCCACAACTCACCCTTGATGCCGTTCCATGTCAGTTCGGTGCGGCCGGGCAGGATATCCAGTCTGGCACCCGGAATGCCGTACCATTTCAGTTTATCGTAGATATAGGCGGACTCATACAGGGTATCCCGGTACTCGGCCACCCGGCGGTTTTTTGTGTAACCGCCTGTTTCCATAATGGTTTTCCAGGCTGTTTCGCCTGAGGCCTCTCCTGTTATTTCATTCATATGCTTTTCCGGCAGGAGAGTCCAGTAATACCATGGTGTGTACTGGGCATATGCAGCAGGCATAAAGGCCAGGAGGAAGATGGCAAAAGTGATCAATGACTTGGGACTCATAATAATATTATTAAGATTAGACTACTATCCGTTCAGGAATTTATATACGTAAGAATCGACCGACCAACGTCCGCCACCCCTGATAATAAAAAAACTCTTAATAGAAACCATAATTTTAAGTGTTCACCTGTATCCGGCTCAGGGCTCCAGCAGGTCAAAATGATCAAGCAGGTAGATCAATGCCGCCATGGCGGCTGTGCCGAGCTGCATCTCCCTGCGGTTAACCTGGTCAAATGTATCGGTTGCAGCATGGTGAAGGTCAAAATACCTTTGTGAATCCGTCACCAGTCCGGCCAGCGCCATATCATAATAATTCCTGAGAAAAGAGATGTCGACCCCGCTTCCGCCGCTGAATATCTCATGGATCCCATAGGGTTCAAAATATGGTTTGAGTGACTGTATTGCTGCCAGCTGCTCTTCAGATCCGTCTATTGAAAAACCCCTGGGTGTAAATGCACCCCTGTCAGATTCTATGGCAAAGTAATGCTTCTCATCATTCCTGGAAGCTTCAGCGGCATATTTCCTGCCCCCTCTCTGCGATATCTCTTCGTCCATGAACATGACGGCACGCACTGTTCTTTTGGGCCGGATATCGAGCTCCCTGAATATTCTCAGCACATCGATCGACTGCATGCATCCTGCACCGTCATCGTGGGCTCCCGGACTATTATCCCATGAGTCAAGATGGCCGCCTACAGTTATGATCTGTCCGGGGTATGTGCTTCCCCTTATCTCACCTATTACATTATAGGATATTACATCGGGAAGGCGGTGTGAGGTGTTCCTTATAAACAGTTTCAGGTCCGGGTCAGCTTTAAGCATGTCACTGAGTATACCGGCGCCAACCGGACTAACGGCAAGCGCGGGAATATTTCCGCCCTCCTCCCTGAAACGGGTTACGCCCGTATGTGGATAGTCGTGGTCGGCCGTAGTCACTGACCTTACAATGGCGGCCACAGCACCGTGATCAGCTGCAAGTGCGGGGCCATGGAACCGTTGTCCCACTGCCCCCGAATACCCTTCAAAGGTGTTGTAATGGCTTTGATCTACCTTGCCGTTGAAAAAAACGATCTTTCCCTCAATATTCTCCCGCCCGGCCTTTTCAATTTCATCAATTCCGCCAAGTTCAACAACACCTGCGGTAATGCCCCGTTCACCCGTTCCTACAGATAGTCCGAGTGCAATGACATTCAGGTCGGTGTTACCGTACCTGGAAGAGATTATCCTGGCAAACTCAGGCTCTCCCCTCCTCCAGTTCGGGACCATCATCTCCTGAAGGTAAACCGAATCGAGATCCATGTTTTCCATTATCTGGCGGGTGAACTCCACTGCCGCTGCAGCAGCAGGTGACCCCGATATGCGGCCCTCGGTTGTTTCGCAGAGCACCCTGAGATTTTCATACGCAACGTAAGAGTTGAGGGCATTGGAGAAGATAGCTTCCACTATCCTGTCCTGCGAAAACACCGGCTGAAAGCCGGAAAAAATGATAAGAAATGTCAGTATCGTCCTATGCATACTTTTTTCAAAGTACAATATCTTTTCAGTTTGATTAAAACTAAGATCATGGTTATGGTTTATCTCCATCCTTATTAATTTTATATTTCATTGCAATTAATTGTCTTTATCATTGTCTTTGCCCTTGTCTTTGCCTTTGCCCTTGTCACTGCAATTATCCGTGTCATTGACTTGATCCGTTTCACCTTCATTAAGAATGTCACTGACTTTGTAGCAGAGCGCTTCTTCAACTTTCGCCCCGACCGACATCAGCAGCCCGGCGTCCTTATCGCCCACCATCTCAATCCGTTCCATGACCCTGTTGTAAAAGGCAGCTTTCCGTTCATATCCAAGGCGGTCCAACAGCCGTGAAACCATGTTGCGAAGATGGCTGAACTTTTCACCCGGAGGCCCTTTCGCAGGTGACCGGGAGCGCATCTGAGCCAGCCCTGAGAGCTCCCATGCGTATATCATTACAGCCTGTGCAAGATTTAACGACGGGTAGCTTACCCGCATCGGCACCACCGAAAAAATATGGCACAGGCTAAGCTCCTCATTTGTCAGTCCCGATTCCTCCCTGCCGAAAACAACCGATATCTTTCCGGCCAGCTTCTCCCTTGACTTTATAATATCAGGCAGTTCAGTACAAAAATAATGATCTGCATGAACCCTCCGTTTTTTTGCAGTTGTCCCTATCACAAGGTCCTCTCCTTCAACCGCCTCTTCAAGTGAATCGTAAACAATTGCACTGTCGAGAACATCTGTCGAACCGTGTGCAAGCCATCTTGCCTCAGGCTGCAGGTGCACCCGGGAATTTACAATTGCAAGACGGTCAAAACCCATTGTCCTGAGTGCACGGGCGGCAGCCCCGGCATTCTCTGCTACAGCAGGCTCAACCAGTATGAAGGTAAACCTCACGGAATAAAAATAACCAAAAATAACTCAAAATGCGGTATGTGCCCTGAAAGCATTTGTCCCCTTATTACTGTTCATTCCCTCATACCGGAACTCATTATCACTGCATTGTTTGCTGCTGAGCAGAATGGATTCCCCGGGCAAAGTCTCCTTCATAATATTTAAGGAAAGCTTTCGCGGATAATTATTTCTGTGAAAACCGGGTGGCAGCATATCCATCATCCAGTCCACATACCTTGTTGTGGTCACATGCCCGTTAAGATCAATATCAAAATAGACAGGTTTTATCTCATGTGTTTCTCCCCCCTCAACCGGGAAAAGCTTCTCGGGCGGGGCCTCAATTGCATGCTTATCTTTCAGGTGGTCAAAGAAACCTGCATGTAATCCGTCAATCTTCTTCATACGCCGTGTTCCGATATCAACCGCCAGCCAGCCCGATGTGGCCCTGCCAGCTACACTGCCCCCGCCGTCCCTGATAATAAAATCCCTCAGGTACAGGATCCTTTCAACATTTTTTGGCCATGTCTCCACCTCCAGGCTTTCATACCATTTGAGTGGACGGTCAAGCTCAACTGTAAGCCTGCTTAGCACCCAGAAAAGGTTCTGCCCTCTTATGCCTCCGTAACCAAATCCAAGGCGGTCGGCCGAATCGATAGCGGACTGGATAAGGTAATTGACAATGGCGCCAAGCCGCACCCTGGCATACATATCGGTGTCGGCCGAGGTTACCCTGAACTTCGAAAATGATGTAAGTTTTTCTTCCGTTAGCCCCTTCATAGCATATCTTTTTAAAGCATATTTCTTTAACTTTTATTTTTGTATTCCCAACCTTTGACCTGTCAGGCTGATATGCGGCAAAATTCAATACTCTCTTTTTTATCGCGAAAAAAATCTTGCACGATCACTTAAGAAGTTGTATTTTGTTGCCGGCTAAAGATAATAATTCACATTAAAACATCCTTCCATGGCTATCAGGGCTCTTATCTTCATTTTATCTTCAATAATGGTTTCATCGGCCGTCACGGCACAGGAAACGGAAGTAATGTATCTATCAGGCAAGGGATTCGACACTGCTGTCGACTGGGAATTTTTTTGCACCGGTGGCAGGAAAAGCGGGGAATGGACAACCATACCCGTGCCTTCAAACTGGGAACTGCACGGCTTTGGCAATTACAATTACGGCCATGACAGGCCCAAACATAACGAAGAAGGGCTTTACAGGTACAGGTTTGATGTGCCCGCAAACTGGGAAGGGAAGGTCGTGGAAATTGTTTTTGAGGGATCGATGACCGACACGGAGGTTAAGATCAACGGTAAACTTGCCGGAGACCCTTTTCAGGGTGGTTTCTACCGGTTCAGCTATGATATATCCGGCCTCCTGCAATTCGGATCTGAGAATCTCCTTGAGGCTAAAGTAAGCAAAGTTTCGGCCGACGAATCGGTCGAACAGGCAGAAAGGCAGGGAGATTACTGGGTTTTCGGAGGCATCTACCGCCCGGTGTACCTCAGGGCGCATCCCTCTGAATATATTGCCCATACGGCCATAGATGCCCGGGCCGACGGTTCTTTCCTGGTCAACGTTCATCCGGCAAATATCAGGCGGGCCACAAATATAGAAGCACAGGTAATGACCCTGGATGGCCAAAGAGTAGGCCAGCCTTTTTCTGCGGCCGTGTCACGCAACCAGGAAATGGTTACATTGACTTCTCACCTTGACGGCATTGACACCTGGAGCCCCGAGTTCCCGAATCTTTATACGGTTGAGCTCCGGCTGCGGGACAGGCGAAACAACATCCACGTGGTAAGGGAACGGTTTGGTTTCCGCACGGTGGAAGTTATAGAAGGAAACGGGATATTTGTCAACGGTGAAAAAATAAAGTTCCGCGGGGTAAACCGCCACAGTGCCTGGCCGGAGTCGGGACGTGCACTGAGCAAAGAGCTGAATATTGCCGACGTTAACCTGATGAAGGATATGAACATGAATGCCGTGCGCATGTCGCATTATCCGCCCGACAGGGATTTCATTGAAGCCTGTGATTCGCTGGGACTGTTTGTCATAAACGAGCTTGCCGGTTGGCAGCGCCCTCCCTACGATACCGAGCCGGGCAGAATTCTGGTGGAAGCAATGATCAAAAGAGACGTCAATAGTCCCAGTATCATCATGTGGGCCAATGCCAATGAAGGCGGCGGCAATCATGAACTGGACGATGACTTTGCCATCCATGATCCGCAGAACAGGCCGGTTATTCATCCCTGGATATTGTTCCGTGGCCTCGACACCCAGCATTACAAGCCATGGAATTACGGATCGGGCGAATGGTTCACCGGAAGGGATATTTTCTTTCCGACCGAATTTCTTCACGGATTGTACGATGGAGGTAGCGGAGCCGGACTGGAGGATTACTGGAAGATCATGTGGGAGCATCCCTTGAGCGCCGGCGGATTCCTTTGGGTATTCAGCGATGAAGGTGTTGTCCGCACCGACATGGACGGATGGATCGATACCGACGGCGACCATGCCCCTGACGGAATACTCGGCCCCTACCGTGAAAAGGAAGGCAGCTATTTTACAATAAAGGAGGTATGGTCTCCGGTGCATATACCAATGAAATTTCTTGTGCCCGGTTTCGACGGACGGGTAAAGGTGGAAAACAGGTTTCACTATACCGGCTTGGACCAGTGCAGCTTTACCCTTGAGCTGGCCAGGCTTCCCGGCCCCTTTTCCGGGGAAACCGGTTATACAGTCTACAACTCACTGACACCATCGGTACCGCCTCTGCAACCGGGTGAACATGGCTATATTGATCTTAATTTGCCGTCCGGCTGGCAGGAGGCTGACCTGCTCCTCCTTTCCGCCACCGATCCCCACGGGCGGGAGATTTTTACATGGACATGGCCCGTGCCACGGGCCGGTGAAATGGCCGACAGGGTAATCAAAGAGGGCAGCAGACCGGCGGCAGTCACTTCAGCAAGGGAGACCGACGACTACCTGATTATTACAAACGGAAAAACAGAAGTCAGCTTCAGCAAAAGCACCGGTATGCTGGCAGGCATAGAGTATGACGGCCGGAAGATTTCACTCGGTGAGGGCCCGCAGCTTGAAGAAGCTGACAATGTAAGGTTTGGCGATATTGTTCACTATGCTGAAGGAGACAAATATATAGTTGAAGTCCCCCATGCCGGCGGTCCGGTAATTAATCCGCGCTGGATCATGCATCCTGACGGATGGCTTGAGCTGGATGTTGATTTCAGGATGAACGGAGTATTCGATAATTTGGGAATTAATTTCAGCTATCCCGAAGAAAAAGTCACCGGCATGAAATGGATGGGCCGCGGTCCTTACCGGGTATGGAAAAACAGGATGAGGGGCCAACAGTTCGGTGTGTGGCACAAGGATTATAACAATACCATAACCGGGGAGTCATGGGATTACCCCGAGTTCAAAGGTCACCATGCCGAGGTCTACTGGGCCGTGATTGAAACCACCGAAGCGCCAATTACCCTGGTTACCAGGTCTAACGACCTGTTTTTAAGGATGCTGACACCCGATGTCACAGAGATAGAAACCGAGGGTAAACCCCAGGTTACTCCTCCCTTCCCGGACGGGGATATTTCATTTCTTTACGGGATCAATGCCATCGGCACCAAGTTCCATCCGCCGGAAAGGCTTGGCCCGCAGAGCCAGAAAATTACACAGTTCTGGTCGCTCGAGCCTAACCAGCGCATTAACGTGTTTTTCAGGTTTGGCAGCGATGAGCCGTGACCGGGAATTCTCGTCAGGAAATTTCACCGGGAACATCGACAGGGAACTCCGGCCGGGAACAATTAACGGGCGGTCCAGGTAAATCAGTTAGTGCCGGGCATACAACCCCGTCAGCCGAGTATAACGTTGCGCCTGGTTGATATAGACTCGAAGATGGCATCAACCACTATCATGTCTTTCATGCCTTCCTCTCCTGGAACGCGTACGGGACGGCCTGCCATCATATTGGCGGCATCCTCGTCCATCTGCGCCGCCTGCTGGTTAATTTCCGGAAAATTCAGTTCACCGGCGCTGGTGCGTCCCGAGATACCGCTGTAAGCCGAAAATGGCCTTAATTCAAACCAGCCTTTTTCCGCGAAAGCGTACAGGTGGTTATAATTTGCATGAAACCCGGTATCAAGTGTTGCTATAGTGCCTCCGGGAAATTCAAGCTGGAACGAGGTAACTTCGTCAACACCTTCAAATTTTCCCGGCCTGGTGACGAAGGTCTGTGCAGACACAAGGAGGGGCTCTTCGCCTGTTACATACCTTGCTGCCTGAAGGGGGTAAACGCCCATATCCATCATGGCGCCGCCACCCATCTCCCTCTCCCATTTCCAGTGGTCAAAATTGGTGTTCCGCCAGGCAGCGCCGCAGGTAATATGCCGCACATTACCGAACACCTTATCCTGGCCCAGCCGCATGATCTCCTGTGTATAGGGCTCATACTGCATACGGTATCCGATCGACAGTCCCACATTATTGCTGCGGCACGCATCTATCATCTCCCTGCACTCCTCGGCATTCATAGCCATGGGTTTTTCGCAGATCACATGCTTGCCGGCATTTGCCGCCCTGATGGTAAACTCCTTGTGCATTGAATTGGGCAACACCACGTATACTATGTCAATGTCCCTGTTATGGGCTATCTCGTCAAAATTTTCGTAGTTATAAATATTCTCCCGTGGAATATTGTACTTTTCCTTCCAGACCTGTTCATTATCCCTGGTTCCTGTAACTATCCCCGCCAGGTAGGCAATTTCAGTCTCCTGAAGAGCCGGCGCCAGGATATCTGTACTGTAATAACCCAGCCCGACCAGCGCAATACCAACTCTCTTATGATTACCCGTGAGTATTCCGGGAAATTCTTTACGGAAAGTACTTTCAGGTGTAGCGGACAATGCTCCGATTGCAGGCGCGGTGAATAACCCTGCGGCGCCAAGCGCTGAAAGCCTCAGGAACTCCCTCCTGCCGGCCTTTTTTTGTGATTTGTTTTCCATGACAGTACAATTTTCGGGTTTACCGGCAATATGCCTTTATGGACCACAAGTTATTACTATCCCGCTAAATATCAAAATTATCACTAATCATATAAAACAGATTTTAAATATAATCTGCGAGGCGGGAGTTTACCCGTGCTGTTGCAAATTTTAATAAATATGAATTTTGTGGTATCTTGCATAAAATAAAAAACCCGGGGTCATGATACCAAAAATATTAAACAGTAAATATGCGTTCGGGGTTTTTAATGTGCTTATTGCTGCACTCCTGATATATTCCTGTGCGGACAGGGTCTCAGATCATGACAGGGGACTCCTGGAAATGGAAGCAGGAAACCTACATGAAGCTGTTTCCTTTTTCACGAGCAGCATTGAGAAGAACGAAAATGTTGTCTCTTCCTTTAATCACAGGGGGCTTTCATACATGTACCTGGGTGACCTGGAACTGTCGCTCGACGACTTTGCCGATGCACTCAAGCTAGAAGAAGATCCCATAGTATATCACAACAGGGCACTTGTATATAAGGAGCTGGGGCATCCCGAATGCGCGTTTGCCGACCTTGACATGGCAGGCAGGCTGAATGAAACAGATCTTGAGCTGTTCCTGAGTACAGGGTACGCCATGCTCGAACTTGGTTACCTGGAGCAGACGGAATCTCTGTTCACAAAAGCTATTGAGGCATTCCCCGACAGCATGGAGGCATTCAACGGCAGGGGAAATGCCAGGATAGAGATGGGCGATATCGCCGGTGCCGAGTCCGATTGGGACAAAGCCGTTCAGATCTCGGCAACCGGGAGGAACTGAGATAATTCATCGCCCTTTAATACAACTATGCAGAATGCATCTTTACATAAAGTATGCATTATCATCGCAACCCTGCTTTTTTTATCCGGCTGCGGGCCCGCGGTATCCATGCTTGTCCACGATGCTTTCATAAGAAAAGAACTGGGCGATTACGAAGGTGCAATAGAAAAACTTACCAGGGCAATTGAAGCCGACCCGGAAAACGAAGATGCCTGGTTCTTCCGCGGCGACGCCAGGGTAAGCATTGGTGATTACAGCAATGCACTGGATGACCTTTACAGGGCGATAGAGCTAAACCCGGATTTTCATGCTGCCTACAATATGCGGGGAAATGCAAAATTCCTGATGGGCAAGCCTCTGGCCGCCATTGATGATTATTCCATGGCAATAGAGCTGTACCCCGAATATGCAAGGGCCTACAATAACCGGGGCTATGCCAGAATGACAATTGACCGGAGACATGAAGCGCTAAGCGATTTCGAAAATGCACTCATCTACAATCCCCAATATGTAATTGCAATGAATAACAGGGGACTTGCAAAATACCGGCTGGGAATGCATGAAGAGGCAATAGAAGACTTCGAAAAAACCATCGAACTTGATCAGGAATATGTGATGGCCTGGTTCAATATGGCTCTTGCGGAGTTCGACCTGGGAAATCATAACCGTGCAGCACTCCTGTTGGGCAGGGCTGTTGAACTCGATGAAAAACTGACGGTTGGCTGGCTCAAGCTCGGTTACGTAAGGGCAACCATGGGAGATCTGCCCGGAGCATGTAGAAGCTGGCAAAAGGCAATGGAGCTGGGCGACCTGGAAGCCTGGTATCTAATCCAGGAGCTTTGCCTGTAATTTTCCGGAACTCAATGATCTACATCGAGGCAATTTTCAACCTACCATGTAACCGGCAGCAAAAAAACGGGCAGAACTTACACTTTCAGCTCCTCCCCCTCTGACCTGGCTATCACCACGGCGCCGCATACATCACTCCATACGTTGGCCGCCGTTCTGAACATATCAATTATCCTGTCCACCGCCAGTATAAGTCCCACTCCCTCAAGGGGCAACCCCACAGCGGTAAGCACAATGGTTATCATTACCAGTCCCGCCATCGGCACCCCTGCTGAACCGACCGAGGCTAGCAGCGAGGTAAGCACCACCACAACCTGCTGGCCAATGGTAAGGTCAATACCATATGCCTGTGCAATGAATATTACGGCAACACATTCATACAGGGCTGCACCATCCATATTAATAGTGGCACCCAGCGGGAGCGTGAAGCTCCCTACCTTGTCGGATACCCCGGAATTGTTCTTCACAGCCTCCATGGTAAGGGGAAGCGTGGCATTTGAAGAGGAGGTCGTGAACGCGGTCAGCAACGGTATGCGTGCCGCGACAAAATGCCTGAAAGGCCTTGCCTTTCCTATAAACTTAACAATGAGCGGAAGGGTCACAAAAACATGTATCAGTATACCGGCTATGACCACGAACATGTACATGCCCATACTCTGCACCAGCGAGGAGAGGTCATCCTGGGCCGCAATTCTTGAGGCGATGAGGCCGAATATCCCCAGGGGGGTGAACCTGATGACAAAGAGTGTGATCTTCATCATTACCTCGAATACCGCCCTGAAAAACCCGGACAGATGCTCCCGGTGCCCCGCCTCAAGCCTGGTTATGAAGAAGCCGAAAAGCAGTGCAAAAAATATGACTGACAGCATCTGGGAGTTGTCGGAAAAGGCCAGGAACACATTCTCCGGTATGATCCGCATAAGGACCTGGCCTAGCGTCCCTTCGGTCACTACAAGAACAGGCTCCTGTGTCAGGTCAAGATCGGCTCCAATTCCCGGCCTGAAAAGGTTTACCATAAAAAGTCCGGTAAGGATAGCCAGGGTGCTGGTTGATAGATACCATGCCATCGCCTTAATACCCAGGAAACCAATGCTCCTGCCACTCCCGATATTTACTATTCCCGTTACTATAGAGCTGAAAACAAGGGGAACGATAATCATCCGGAGCGCCCGGAGGAACACGTCTCCCATCCAAGAAACATAACCTGCATGATCTTTGAAAAACATACCGAACAATATACCCAGCACAAGGGCGATCAGTATCTGCCAGTGAAGTCTGAGATGTAGCATAAGGCAGTATCGGAATTTGTGATTATTATAGTCCGGACCGGCACAAGTTTGCTGCCGTTATCAATATCCCGGACCGCATCATTTATTACCTGCCCTGGCAATTGCAAAAGCTGCAGCACCCACCGCACCTGACAGATCAGAATATTCTGCCTGAAAGATTGCAGTTTGTTTGCCCCCGGGCCTCCACTCATAAACATCGATAAAATCATTCAATGGCCCGAACAGGCAATTACCTGCATTTGTGATACCCCCTCCCAGAATAACTGCATCAGGAGATATTGCATTTGCTATTGAGCATATGGCCAGGGCAAGCTTGCGCACCGAATCGAGCCATACAAAGGCTGCAAAACTGTCGCCCTTTTGATAGGCTTCAACCAGCTTCGATGTTGAATCAAAGCGCCCGGCAGAACGCCTGGCTACCGTTGTGTTGCCTATGGCCTGTTCAAGAGTGCCGGGTGAACCGGTAATGCCGGTCTCATCAACTGCAGAGTTCAGGGTAATGTGCCCCAGGTGGCCGGCCATGAGCCCCTTGCCGGTGTATAACTCCCCGTTTATCAGTATTCCTCCTCCAACGCCTGTGCCCAGAGTCAGCAACACTATGTTCTTCAAACCCTTACCGGCTCCAAAAGCAGATTCAGCCATCAATGCGGCATGAGCATCATTAAGCACAAACACCTCCCGGTTACCAAGGTAATCACCCCAGTTGAAATTCTCAATCCCGGCAAGACGACCTGGCATATATGCGATGGCAGAGTGTTCACCGTTCGCAATTCCCGGTGCCGCAATACCGGTAATGCAGTTATCACAACCGCTTTTTTGCTTCAGCATCCCGTGCAACTCGCGTGCTGTATTCATCCATTCCGGCGAGCTCTCCTTATCGTTGGTGGGGACACTCTCCTGGTGCAGGACATTCCCTTTTTCATCTATAAGGACACCCTTGACCATAGTGCCCCCAACATCTATACCTATTACTTTGTTCATCTATTAATGTTTTACCCGGGTCCGGTTGCGAACCGGACCCGGCCATTTAAAATACCTCTTTCACGGCATGCCGCAAATCAAAGAGACCAGCCCTCCCTGTAAACAGGATTGATCCATTCCTCTGCCGAAGCTTTAGCCGGTATTGTAACATACTGGGTGTCAAAACGGGGATCACCGTTGACCACGGTAAACCTGTCCGTCGTCACCACCCTCACCTCATCATTTTCAGAAAGGTTGGTGACTCGCATGTTCTGACCATCCCAAAGGAGTGTCTTATTAAGCTCCTGCAGGCGTATAGCCAGGTTCCCCATTACAACGCTCTCGCTGAACGGTCCTGCATATTCTAGGTTTGAACTGGTTTCAACACGGCTGCCGGGGCTCTCCTTACAGGCGCGCACCCAGTCATTCCAGTGGCCCTCTGTTCCGTCTTTTACCCTTCTTATGGATGGTGCCGGGTCCTTGATACTCTCCCTGACATGTTTCGGGAAAATATGGTAATTGTCGCCGAAAAGTCCGCATGATATTTTTCCCTTGGATCCGATAAACAAAGCACCCCCGTTCCAGTCTCCCATACTCTCCCCATCTTCAAGGTCGGCCGGGCGATCCGGGCGCAGGCCGCCATCATACCAGATAACTGTAACAGGCGGCATTGCAAGCTGTGGCATATTCTCCCTTGCAGGGAATTCATACCTTACACGTGAAGCAACAGGAGGGCTCTCGGTATTGACCTGCGATGAACTGCCCTGGATGCTCACAGGATATTTCAGTTTTAGAGCCTGAAATACAGGGTCGAGAATATGACAACCCATATCGCCTAAGGCACCTGTCCCGAAATCCCACCAGCCCCTCCAGTTCCATGGATGGTAGATCGAATGGTAAGGGCGCCATTTTGCAGGGCCCAGCCAGAGATCCCAGTCGAGCGTACCGGGAACAGCCATAGTCTCTTCAGGCCGTTCAAGTCCCTGCGGCCATATGGGCCGGTTTGTCCACGCGTGTACCTCCCTTATCTCACCAATGGCGCCAGCCCAGATCCATTCACATATTTTACGTACAGATTCGCTTGAGTTGCCCTGGTTACCCATCTGGGTTGCCACCCTGTATCTGCGTGCCGTCTCGGTCAGCACCCGGGTCTCGTATACCGACAATGCAAGCGGCTTTTCGATATATACATGCTTGCCTGCCTTCATGGCATCAACAGATACTACCGCATGGGAGTGATCGGGTGTAGCTACCATGACTGCATCAATATCTTTCTGTTTTTCAAGCATTACCCTGTAATCCTTGTATACCTTCGCATCAGGATATGCATTGAAAGCCTTTGCAGCATAATCATGATCAACATCGCAAAGGGCTACAATATTCTGGCCGGTGATCATATTAAGGTTCCTTAACCCGATACCTCCAACCCCTACTCCGGCAATATTCAGTTTATCACTTGGCGCCACATGTCCAAGTCCGCTAACAACATAACCCGGCACAATAGTCAGCGCTGCACCTGTGAGGGCGGTTTTCCCGATAAATTCGCGGCGGGAAATTGATGTCTTTCCTGGTTTCTCTTCCATTTTTTTAATTTTTTGTGGTAAAATATTATTTTGTTAATTCAGGTCTGCCTGTCAAGCTCATCTTAACTCCCGGATCGCATCAATCATTGCCACCAGGTTCTCAACAGGCACGTTTGCCTGCACATTGTGGACCGTACTGAAGACAAATCCACCCTCCCTGCCCAGTATCTCACACTGTCTCAGCACCTGGTCCCTGACCTCTTCAGGTTTGCCGAATGAGAGAACATGCTGGGTATCGACTCCTCCTCCCCAGAAGACAATGCTGCCGCCATATTCCTTCTTCAGCCTCTCAGGGTCCATGCCCGAGGCGCTGATCTGCACAGGGTTGAGTATATCGAATCCCGCGTCAATCAGGTTCGGTATAAGCTCAAAGATTGCCCCGCATGAGTGCTTGAAGGTCCTCCAGCTGGTGTTGGCATGTATCCAGTCGTTTATCTTCCGGTAATAGGGCTTGTACAGCTCATCGAAGGTTTCGGGGGCGCAGAAGAGAGAGCTCTGTGTACCGAAATCGGTTCCGCATATATAGGCTACATCCACTATGTCGCCTGCTAACCCGGCAAACTTTGACAGGTTGCTAATGGCAATTTCAGTCTGTTTTTCAAATACCTGATGAATGTACTCCGGACGCATAAGGATTGACATGTACCACTCCTCAATATCCCTGATACCCCTCGGATGCTTCAGTGCAGGAGCAGGTACGTGCGCGATATCTCCCAGTGCGGTACCCCCGAAGCTGGCAATAATACCCTTACCTGATGCACCGGCCCTCTCCAGGTTTCCCTTCCAGTATTCCAGGGATTCATCGGTCACATACCCATACTCCTCGAGGTTATCTTCAGGGTTGAGCCTGGATTCGTCTATCGGCGGCTGCCGTATGATGGTGTCAAAAAAGAAACCTGAAACAGGCATCCTGCCGCTTGGCGGCGCCGATGTGTCTCCCTGGGGGTAGACCAGCAGGTCGCCGTTATCGTCGGTGGTGGTATTGAACCCTCCCGGCACCAGCACCACCTGTCCCCAAAACGTTTTAAACTCCTTCCAGTTCGTGTTCTCAATGCCATATTCGTTTCTGGCACTCTTGAGTCCGAGTGTGTCCACTCCCATGATTTCGAGCAGGTCATCCTCAATCTCGCCAAGCATCTGGTAAGGCCTGGTAACCTTTACCGGCCGGTAATCAAGTCCGTAATGATTCCTCAGATTCTCAATGCTCATCACATGTATCCCGGTCACCCCCGTCGAGCCGAAATCGACCGGTATCCTGTCGGGTTGCCTGTGCGAAAGGGCTGCCTGCAGCCGTTCTCTTGATGTCATAAAAAACCGTTTTAAATGGTGCTCACAGGTTCTCCACGTAAACCCACTCCAGCCCCGGACTAACTAAATAAACTGAACCTGTGAAACCAATTTATAAATATAACAACATTCTGATCAAACATAGCGGTCAGACTGCCGGTCCCGTGTTCCTGTAAAGGCAATCGGTATCGCTGCAAGCATCACATACATACCTGTCGTATTCCACATCCCTGCCAATGCCTGTAACACCGCTAACGGACTTGACAGGTACCATGAGCGAGCTTTCGGTAAGCCGCACACCGCAAAAGTCCCCTGGAAACATACTGAACAGTTTTTTCTGCTCAGATGTGGGCCAGTTGCAGTAACCCGGACTGTAACGGTTTGTCACCTTCAGCCCCCTCTTCTGCATCTCGGCGGCAATCCGGCTGTGAACGATATCAGTTGCAGCCTCTGCAAGGAGTGAGCCTACCAGGTCGGCTACATAGCCCCCGACAGTTTCACCTGACCTCATCATCTCCTTCGACCTCCGGCTTACATCTTCACCCGCCGTGCAGATAAAAAGAGCCAGCATCTCAGCCCTGCGCAGGTTATTGACCACCTGCCTGCCTGCATCAAAACCGGTTCCCTCAAAGGTAAAGACCCCTTCCGGAGCCCTGATCTCAATATTTGCAGAGATCCCGTACCCTCCCCTGATCCCGCGGTAATGCCGTACCTGGTTTATCTCCCGGCTGATAATTGTTTCCCAGGGCTCGGGGGTGTTAAAGGCATCGACTCCCATAAGCCGGCAGAGAGCCTTCCTGTCTATCTCTATCTCACATGGATCTATATCAAAGGTTGTTACCTCCATATCACACCTTTTTATACCTTTTCATCAGCTCACGCAACAGGCCGGGTGTCAGGCCCCTTCCAAATGCAATTAATTCGGTGGGTCCTTCATAGCCCCTGATCCCGCTCAGTTCAAATGTACCGAAAACCGACTGCACCGCCATAACCCTGCCGTCATCAAGATTGACAAACCCCTTTATCCTTGGTGATGACTTCTGCAATTCGCCGATAAAAAGCCGCAAACCCTCTACGGTCATTCTATCATGCCCGCGCAGCACACATGCGTTTATTTCCGGCCTCCCACCAGGCTCAGTCCCTGCAAGGGTGTGAGCAGCCCTTTGCCCGGGCCGCCAGCCCTCTGTAAGCTGCTTGATATCAATTTTGCAGTATGCTGTTTCGATTATCCGGGCATACGGATTGAGCGAGACGATTTGATCGCGAATCAACTGTATGTCCCCCCTGAATATGTCGGTTTTGTTAAGCATCACGGTATCGGCCACCATGATCTGGTGCCTGAACCTGGGGAGCGCCTTCATGCCACGGTCAAAGTTCACGGCGTCGGCTACGGTTATGATATGCTCAGGAACAATTCTCCCCCTTATCCCCTCCTTCCCGGTCAGCTCGATAATATTTACCGGATCCGCCAGTCCGCTTGCTTCAAGGAAGATCATACCGGGCCTGTACTCATCAATCAGTTTCTCAAGTTGGCTGATGAAGTCCGCCATCAGGCAGACACAAAAAACCGATCCGTTATTTACCTCAACAAGCCTGAAGCCGCTTGCCGACATTTCGAGCTCTTTGCCGTCAATCCCCGAAGGGGCGAACTCATTCTGTATCACGGCAATCCGCCTTTCGGCTGAATAGTATTGCAGGATCTCCCTGAGCAGCGTCGTTTTACCGCTACCGAGAAAACCCGTAATCAGGTAAAATGGTATTATTTTATGTCCCGGTTCGTTTACCATTCCGCTCGGTTTTTAGCAATTGCTTCAGCTCTGCTGCTTTTTCACTCTGCTCATTTATGCGGCAAATGATTCAGCCCTGCCTGGCATCAAGGTAACGGGCTATACTCTTCCTTATCGTGTCAACCGGCGGTATCTGCGAAACAAACTCAATATTGCCGTCAATAACTATTGAAGGCAGGTTCTTCACGCCAAGGGCCGCCATCATCTCTACACCCTCCCTGGTGGTGATCTTGTGCTCGGTGCAGACCACCTTTTCCCCGAAAGGGAGAGAAGCCCTTTTCACGGCATCTGTCATGTACTGGCAGGGTGCGCATGATGCTGAATCGAGTGTGACAATGTCGATCACCACCTTGTCGCTGCTCCAGTGGCCGGTCAAATCGGCCTTCTCCACCTCTGCCACCGTCACCGACGAGGCCCTCAGCTCACCCTGCATCATCTCATCGTGCACGAGTTCAGTAACTGCCCTGAGGTTTGCGGGCGGAGTGTCGATGGGGAGGTCGCAGCCGGGGGCCAGAACAAAACCTCTCCTGCCGCCCGTATCCATGCATTCAAGAGCCTCGCGGCGGCTGTCGGCCTCGCTGCCCATGAGCAATACCGTGGTAAGCCTCATATTGCCCCCGAAGCTGATGTTGTGGGCAAGGGCAGTATCCCGCACAAAGTCGAGAGGTATATTCTCATCTATCGAAATATTGTCAGGCCTGCACAGGCACATCGCCTCTATGTTCTGCCTCGCATTTCCGCAAACGAAGAAGGAGCTCAGTGCTCCGCGTTCTTTTATGTAACTGAAAATTTTTGTTGCATGTTCTGATACAAAGGTGCCGAACGACCCGGGATCGATCTGGCTGGTCATAGGGTCAACCATCGCGATAACGTCGCATCCCGATTCAATGAACTGCCCGGCCGTCATTGTGGCCACGCCGGTGCAGAAATCCATTATGCCGTTCACCTCTTCGGGGGACTCGAACATTTTCATGAATATATCGGTGCCCACCAGGTGAAGGGCCAGAGTAAAGGGCCCCGTTATTAGTCCGTAAAGAGCTGTATCAGAATGCATTGCACGAAGTGTTCTTGTGGCATCCATTACCACTCCGATGCGGCCCGCTGCGGGCAAAGGGATCTTCAGATCCTCCAGTTTTACGCCCTCCTGCAGTGGGTGGGAGATAACGGAGGGGGGACTGTTCTCAGACCATTTAAGGCGGCATCCGAGCGCCTCGGCCTCGATCTGCAGATCAAACACTACCGGTATGCCGTCGGGGTTGTATAACTTTATCGCTTCGGATACACCCCTCACAATATTATCTGATGATTTCAGGTAATCCTCAGCGCCGATGCCGAGAAGTTTTGCCGCGTGTACACCCACAAAAGGGACCCACGGCACCCGCCCGGCCGGTTCAAGTCTGAAAGCTTTTCTTATAAGTCCGGCTCCTTCCATATCGTTTCGTTAAGGTATTCAACACATTTATCAATGCCTGCAGTATTCACTCCCGCCAGTC
>REEN01000077.1 GCA_007695015.1 Marinilabiliales bacterium | reverse complement strand
ACTTATATTTAACTGATCTACAGGGCAAGGTCTTGTTATTAAAATTATTTAAAAAATTAAACTATTCTGCCTGTTACTTGTCTGTAACATCAGAAACATTGTTCAAATGCTTTTAAAACAGAGGCAATGATATGTACTTTAGCAAACTGACAACAGCAGTTATTTTACTTTTTATCTTCAAGTCAATAACAGCACAAAACGGCTCAGTGGCAGGTAGAATTGCTGACCCCGATACCGGCGAGCGGATTCCTTTTGCAACCATTGCTGTCTATCAGGGCGAATCGGCCGAGCCGTTAACCGGCGACGTGTCGGACGGCAACGGTAACTTTGAGATTGGCGGCTTGCCATTTGGAAGTTACAGGCTCATAGTATCATTCATAGGATACGAAACAAAAGAGATACCCGGCATTGATATAAATTCACAGGCACCAGGGGCCACGCTGGGGACAATCCACCTCAGCCAGTCGGTTACCGGACTTGAGGAAGTGGAGGTAACCGCTATGGCGCGCACCTCATCGTCACGAATTGACCGCACTACTTACAGGGCGGCCGACTTCGAGACTGCAAGGGGCGGAACCGCCTCCGACCTCCTGTCAAGGCTGCCATCAGTTTTGGTTAGCCCCGACGGTGAGGTTTCGGTAAGGGGCGCATCCGATTTTCTTGTTTACCTGAACGGCAGGCCCACAACGATGGAGCCTTCCATGATACTGTCACAGATCTCTGCCGGCTCAATTGAGAGTGTGGAGATAATTACCGTACCCGGTGCCAGGTTTGATGCACAGGGTGCAGGAGGAATAATCAATATAAACACCCGAAGGGCAGCCATCGAAGGTTTATCGGTTTCAGCACGGCTGCAGGGCGGATCTGCCCCGTGGGGCGAGTTGACCGATCCATACAGCGGTTACGAGATGAACAACGACATGTACGGTGGTAATCTGGACCTTCTTTACCATAGCGACAGGGTGACACTTTACAGCAACCTTTACTACAATAAGAGGAACACTAACGGGATAAGGAACGGGAATGCCAGCATCCTGCAGCCCACTGGTGAAAACTATACGCTTCACGGCACCGGTGCCAGGCCGGAACTGCACGAAAACATCTCTGTGAATGGGGGACTGGTACTGGACATATCGGAGCAATCATCGCTTGACCTGTCATATTTCTTTGCCAACAGGACCGAGACCAGGGGTGCATATTATCTGTACCGGGGAGAGGGGCTGACTGATCCACCCCCATATGCAGGAAATACCGATTACTGGACCTTCAATCCCAATGTAGGTGACAGACTGGGAATAATTCACAATATTACTGCCCAATACAGTTTTGAGCCCGACGAATACTCTGAGCTGGGAATAATGGCGGCATACGAGAGGACTGAGCTGAGGCGTGACCTGAGTAACCCCAACTATTCATATGACGAGGCAGCCGATATTATAACCTCCATACAGAGACATTTCATGCAGTCGGATGACACCCCGCTTGACGGGTTCAGGCTGAACATCGATTACCAGAGAGAGCTTAACAACGGACACAGCATCGGGGCCGGCTTCCAGCCCCAATACCTGAACAACAGGGGCTCTTTCAGCTATGACACCCTTAATGTAGTCCAAAACATCTGGGGCTCTTTTAGCAGCCTTGAGAATGATTTTGATCTGAAGAGGGGAATTTATGCGGCATACCTGAACTATTCCGGCAATGCTGGCAACCTGGGTTTTATGGCCGGACTGAGAATGGAATATACAGACCAGGTTATGGATATTGAAAACCCCGATTATTTCAGTCTGTTTGACAGGGAGACCAAGCCAAGATACACCCTGGAGAGGGCTAACCTGTTTCCCTCATTGCACCTGAGCTATCCCGTTTTTGACAACGATGAGCTGACTATGGCGGCAAGCAGAAGAATAAACAGGCCGCAAACCCAGAATATGGCGCCATTTCTTTACCGCAGGCACCACGAGGTATACGAAGTGGGTGACCCGGCCCTTGAACCTGAGTACCTGAATAATCTGGAGGTGTCATACCTTAAGCGGGCAGGAAATCAGAATATCAGGCTTACAGGGTTTTACCGGGGTACAAACAATGCCGTATTCAGGATATATACAGTTTACGACGAAGAGAACATACTGATACGGAGTTTCACAAATGCAGGCACATCGACTGCACTTGGTGCCGAGCTCAACACAGACCTTTCAATTGGCAGGATCGCCAGGATCTACCTGGGCGGGTCTCTCTATAATTTCAATGTAAGCGGTGAGTTCTTCGGCTATATGGAAGACAACAGCAGCACCAACTGGACCCTTAACGGCAATGTAAATATATTCCTGAACAGGTCGCTCAGGCTTGTTGTCGATTTCGACTGGAGGTCGGCTACCGTAACTGCCCAGGGCTCGGAGGATATGTTCTTTGTGACCGGGGCAGCCCTGAACTATATACCACCCCGTTGGCAGGCATGGAACTTCACTATACGGGCACTTGATATTCTTGGTACAAATGTTACAAACTGGTCAACCCGTGCATACGACAGCAGCGGCCGGCAGATATTCTTCAAGGAGACTGATTATGACCGGTATGGCCCTGTCGCCGAATTGAGCGTAACTTACTCGTTCAACCTTAACGGACGTACACTCAGAAGGGATGTCGATACCTTCGGCGATGAACAATTCTGATCTTTTACTGCAACCGGCACACGCTGCCAACTGCGTAAGACCTGGTCGGACTGGTGTGCGCTTCTGAAATGTTAAGGATTCCCGGAAGTGTTACCGGTTATAGGAAAGAGCCACATCACCGAGAACCGGGTTGATATCCATTACAAAAGTCCTGTTGCCCGTTTTCCGGGCAGTAATTGTCTTATCTCCCTGCCTGCCGGTTACTGTGGATACATCGCTGCCTGTTCGGATCTCAACAGAAATTTCAGTGGCATATCTTGCATCAAATTCTCCTGGCAAACTAAATGTCAGGGTATTACCATCAACAAGATGCGGTCCGTCAATATGCTCCCTGGTCATTATATACCTTAACACCGTTGTGGGCGGCTCAACCCAGAGCAACCCCCTGTCAGCCTTGTCGCTTACATAATCAAGGAGCGCCCTGTACCGGTCCACCCCCATCCTGCCCCAGCCCCATGGCTGCTCATCATCTACTGAATGGAGCTCCTGGATACTCCATCCTCCTGTTTTTATCGCAGCATCAACATGCTGTATTTCAATATCATCATTCGCATTGTCGTAAATCGATACCGGAGAAGAGTCCCTTCCGGCAAGTAACTGATCCTGCTCTTCCTTTGATACAAAGGCATCAAACAGGTTACTTCTGAAAGGATCATAATTGCTGAAATCAACTACCACTCCCCTGTCATTGTACATTCTCCTGCCACTCCTGGATCCAAGATAACCATGGTGCTTAAGCTCTTCAAGCCGGTCGTCATTGTATGCATCATAGGGAAATATCATATAAAGGACCGATGCCCCGGGCACATTCTCTTCAATGACCTTTTTCGTCATCACAACATCCCTCCCAACATCCCAGTCCGCTCCGCCCCTGCCCAGGTCAACCGCGGCTCCGTGCGACCAGGTGTGACTCAGCATCTCATGACCGTGTCTGACCATCCGTTCCATGATCATCCACATGGGTTCTCCTTTTCTGACACAGCTGCCAACAATAGCGCCTGCACCGAACCTGATCCCGCGGTTGTATGCAATAGTGTCTGCATAGCGGTGAATCCCCGAAGCACTTGGATTACACAGGTCATCGTGAATTATGGTGTACGCCGCAGCAGCTCCGCCTTTCCATTTAAGCACGCTTACCGAAACCGGGCCCGCGCCGGCTGACCCGCAGAGCAGGAGCAGCATGGGAAAAAACAATATTGCCTGAATATTTCTCATAAAGGATATTTTTTGACAATAATAAGCAAAAAACCATTATATATTAACAGGATTTAATCAGAACAACAACAAAGCCACTGATCAGAAATGCGAAATTACCGGTAACCGGTAAAAACTGACTTCGGTCTTATCATCCAACAGCTATTTACCATATTCCGGCTTATATTATTTTGAACATAACAAACTGCCGGTTGTTTATTTAAAACAGTCAAATACAGGAACCATGACAAGAATAATTATACTATTTGCCGCCCTGGCAATCATTTTACCCGGAACAATTATACCCCAAAACCCGAATGATATGAGATCACGGAACCCTATAGCACAGGAAAATGATAAAGGAGACTACATCATAAAAAGGAGCGAAAGTGAATGGAAACAGAAACTCGATCCACTGCAGTTTGAGATTCTAAGGAATGCAGGTACTGAAAGGGCTTTTTCCGGGCAACTATATGATAATAAAAAACCGGGCATATATTATTCGGCGGCCACCGGCCAGCCTCTTTTCCTGTCAGATGCGAAATACGACTCCGGGTGCGGGTGGCCCAGTTTTTTTGAGCCTGTAACAGAAGGGGCCATACTGTACCGGACTGACAGGTCGCACGGTATGATCAGAACCGAAATAATCGACTCGTCAAGTGGTTCGCATCTCGGACACGTTTTTGATGACGGACCTCCGCCGACCGGACTAAGATACTGTATGAACAGTGCAGCAATGATATTCGTGGGTATTGATGAAGTCCCCCCTCCGCTGGTAAGCTATTACATGGAAAACTACGCCACTGAAAAGGAAAAAGATGCTGTCAAAAATTTCCCGGGCAAATAGTGAGGGAATATTCCAACCACCACCTGACGGAAAGCATTTGTCTGCTGCCGATACGTCATAGCAAATCCGGCTTTACAGCTCCTTCTCAAGCTCCTCCAAAGGAACACCCTTGGTTTCAGGCATAAAGAACTTCACCCATACAAGCTGCAGTACCATCATTCCGCAAAATATGCCGAAGATAAACTGCGGTGCGACAGCATCTGCCATGAAAGGGAAAAACAGCGTGATAAGCGCAGCAAAGAACCAGTGGGTAAAGCTGCCCAGGGATTGACCGAAAGCCCGCTGCCTGTTGGGGAAAATCTCACTTATAAACACCCAGATAACAGCACCCTGACCTACCGCATGCGCGGCAATGAAAGCAAATATCAGCACTGGCACAAGGCCAAAGTTCTGGGAGGCAAAGGCCCAGGCTGTTAACCCTAGTGACAGGATATAGCCGAATGATCCGATAAAAAGCAGGGTGCGTCTTCCAAGCCTGTCTATCAGCCATAAACCGACAAAGGTGAACACAAGGTTGGTAACGCCTATGCCGACTGACTGCAGCATGGCAGCCTGTGCCTCCAGTCCGGTCATCTGGAAGATCCTCGGGGCAAAATAGAGAATGGCATTTATACCTGAAAGCTGGTTGAAAAAAGCAATAAAAAAAGCAAGCATTATAGGGGTCACCAGCCTCCTGGAGAAGAATTTCCCTGCGTTCTGCTTAAGATTTCCGGAAGCCTCTACCTCATCAACGAGCTGAACAAGTTCTTCTCTGCCAAGCCCGGGATTGATCTTTTCAAAAACTTCCATCCCGGCTTCCCTGTCTCTGCGGCGAACAATGAGCCATCTGGGACTCTCAGGTATGCCTATGCAGAATAATGCAAAGATCAGGGCGGGAACAGCCTCTACTCCAAGCATCCAGCGCCATGCATTCTCGCCGATGCCTGCCAGCAGGGTATTCGAAAGAAAGGCCACAAGTATCCCGAAGACTATATTGAACTGAAACATTCCGGCGAGCCTGCCCCTGTACCTGGGCGGGGCAATTTCGGAAATGAACATGGGTGCAGCAACCGTCGAGATACCAATACCCAGTCCCCCCAGAAACCGGGATATCATGAACGAATACACCTCGGGAGCCAGGGCAGACCCAAATGCAGACACCAGGTATAGCACTCCGATCCACAATAGGGTTTTACGGCGACCGAAGTAGTGGGCCGGCCAGCCTCCCAGGAGCGAGCCTGCAACTGTGCCCCACAGGGCCATGCTTATTGCCAGTCCGTGCAAAGAACTGCTCAGGCCCCAAAGCGACTGAATAGATTGTTCGGCGCCCGATATCACAACCGTGTCAAACCCGAAAAGAAAACCGGCCAGAGCGGCTACCACTGAACTCTTATATAAAAACCACCTGTTACCCATGTCCGTTTTTTTATTTGATTGGCAGACCAGCGATGCTACACTTACACTCCATGCGCAACCTGCTTAAATGGATTAATATTTAAAAACCTCCAAAATAAAAAAATTATGATTAACAGTCCCCTGAGTTGATTGTTTTTTTATACATTTATCGGCCAAAGCCGTGTATGGCATCATAATTGTTTTTTAACAACCTGCGGGTAGATCTGATAACCCGGCAGTAAATAATCGAGCAAACTAAATCATAAAAGATGGAAAGAAAAACTTACTATTACCTGACAGCATTATTGCTGATTACCGTGATAACATTCAGCCAGTGCCGTTCTAAAAGAGACACAGCAGCTGTACCTGAAGGCGAAACCAGGGTTGAAGTGTTGTGCAGCGGACCTGAATTTTTCTCCGACAATGAGACTTTCAGGGCCAATTCGGTTGCCGAAAGCCGCAACCAGGCAAATTCAAAAAGGATGGCGCTGAGCAACGCCAGGGCTGAGCTTGCCGCTCAGATAGAGGTGACTGTTAAAAGCGTGATTGACAATTATGTGCAGGATATAACCGTTGGCGACCGTTCAGAATTCATGCAGCGCTATGAAGGTCTTTCAAGAGAGGTGATAAACCAGAGGCTGGCCGGTACAAGAGTGATTTGTGAAGAGCTTACAAGGACTGCACAGGGGATGTACAAGACCTATATTGCCATTGAACTCAGCGGCCAGGACATTCTTAATGCCATGAACCAAAGGATATCCAACGACGAAAGGCTGAGACTGGACTACAACTACGAAAAGTTCAAGGATACCTTCGACCAGGAGATGGAGCAGATGAGGCAGGAACGTGGCTACTGAAGCATCACTGCAGTTAAATTAATTTAAATCAAGGTCAGGCCCTGCGGCCAGACCTTATTTCTCATTATAAAACTCTCAGAAACATGATCAGATTATTATCACTTTTCCTGCTGGCCCTTATATCAGTGTCAGCTTTTTCACAACGGCGAAGCGAGCAGATAAGGGTAAACCAGATAGGATACTATCCCAATGCACCCAAAATTGCAGCTGTACGTGAATACCCGGCAGACATATTCCACATAACCACTCCTGACCTGGCAGATACTCTTTTTACCGGGACAGCCACCGGGCCGAAGAGTGCCCCGTATTCGGATGTCGAGACCTGGCTGGCCGATTTCAGCGATTTCACAGTCACAGGTGTCTATGTAGTGGTTGTTCCCGGACTTGGTTACTCATGGCCATTTGAAATTACCGGGGCCGTGCATGAACCACTTGCTAAAGCTTCTCTTAAGGCATTTTATTTTAACAGGATGTCCACTCCCTTACCCTGGGAATATGCCGGTAAGTGGGCAAGACCGGCAGGACACCCCGACAACCATGTAATGGTGCATGCCTCCGCTGCCACGGAGACCAGACCCGAGGGAACCATAATATCGGCACCGAAGGGATGGTATGATGCCGGCGATTACAACAAATATGTTGTAAACAGCGGGATAACAATGGGAACAATGTTGTCGGCACTGGAAGATTTTCCGGAGTACTATAATAACCTTACGGTGAACATACCTGAAACGGGGAACGGCCTGCCCGACATACTTAACGAGCTGCTCTGGAACCTGAGATGGATGATAAAAATGCAGGATCCTTACGACGGCGGAGTTTATCATAAACTGACAACCGCAAACTTCGAAGGCAGGCTGATGCCGGCTGAAGCAGTTAACCAGAGATATGTGGTTCAGAAAAGTACTGCTGCCGCACTGAATTTTACCGCAGTCCTGGCACAGGCATCAAGAATACTCAGGGAGTATGAGAATATTGTTCCGGGACTGGCGGACTCCTGCATAAATGCCGCTGTCTATGCCTGGGAATGGGCTGTTGAAAATCCCGAATTATACTACAGGCAGAATGATATGAACAGGCAGTATGACCCCGATATTGTAACCGGAGCCTACGGCGACGGAAATGTAACAGACGAATTCATATGGGCTGCTGCCGAACTGTTCATTACCACCGGCGATGATAAGTATTTCAGATCCGTCAACCTGTTTCCCGATACTGAAATGCCAATTCCATCATGGAACCAGGTCAGGCTCCTTGCATACTATTCGCTGCTTAGGAAAGAAGATGATCTGCCGCAATTTGCATCGGGTAACATTGAGATCATTAAGATCAGACTCGAAAGGCTGGCAAACGAACTTATCGAAGACCTGGGCAGCCGCCCTTATCATGCCGTAATGGGAAGGAGTCCGAGAGACTTTGTATGGGGCAGTAATTCCGTCGCTGCAAATCAGGGCATCGCGCTCATTAATGCATACCTGATTACCGGTAACAGGAGCTATCTTGATGGTGCTCTGCACAATCTCGATTACCTGGCAGGCAGAAATGCCACAGGTTATTCATTCGTGACAGGGCACGGTTACAGGACACCCATGCATGTACACCACCGGCCCTCGGATGCCGATCCGCTGCCTGATCCTGTACCCGGACTTCTGGCAGGGGGCCCAAATCCCGGGCAGCAGGACGGCTGTGATTACCCATCGGATGTACCTGACGAATCATTCGTTGATGACTGGTGTTCATACGCATCCAATGAGATAGCAATTAACTGGAACGCACCCCTGGTATACCTTAGCGGCGCAATTGAAGCACTGCAGTTTGATGCAGGATATTCAGGGAGATAGAATGGATAAACGACAAGAAAAATAATTGTACAATGCAGAGGCTTTCAGCAATAACACCTTACCTGCCGGTACTTTTGCTGCTCCTGGCAGTTGCAACTTTGCCCTCATGCGCATCGCGAAGGTTTGCCCGTCAGGCTGAGAAACTCGAGGATGCAGGGTTTTATGAGATGGCGGCTGAAAGGTACCTGCAATCATTCAATGCCAACCGCAACAACGTCGATGCGGCTACCGGCCTCCGCAGGACAGGGCAAAGGACACTTGAGGCAAAAGCAGCCAGGGTAACCCAGGCATGGAATGAGGGTGATGACAGGGAAACGGTATACCGGTATCTTGATGCTCTGAACTGGCACCAGCGGATAAGGGCCGCAGGGATTGATCTGGCTATGCCTGCCCAGGCCCGCTCGCATTATGAAGATGCCAGGCCAAGGTTCCTGGACCGCTCTTTCGAAGAAGCGAGGTTATTGCTGGAAGAAGAGCAGTTCAGCCGGGCTGAGGCTATATTTTCGGAGATAAAGAGGATCGACCCTTCCTACCGCGACGTTGACCAGCATATGAGGATCTCACGCAGCGAACCTCTGTACCGTGAAGGTGTGGAGTATTATAATAGCGGCTATTATCGCAGGGCTTACTATACATTCTCCATGCTGATCAACAATCACGGAACTTACAAGGATGCAAGGGAGCTGCAGCAGGATGCACTGGATAAAGGAATACTGACAATTGCTGTTGCAGACTTTGAGAATACCACCGGCCACCGCACGATACATAACACACTAAGGCGCGAAGTAGTATCGCAGCTGAGCGGTACAGGCAACCCGTTCATCAGGGTTGTGGATGAGCGGAACATTGATGCCTTCCTGAGGGAGCAGGAACGCGCGGCGGCCGCCGGCAGGGAAATAGAGGTGGGAAGGCTGTTGGCCGCCAGGGCAATACTTACCGCAAGGGTGACAAACTTCGGAGTTTCCGGTGGCGGCATCCAGCGGACTGAGAGAAGAGGCTACCTCAGGGAAGTTGTGAAGGTAAGGGATAACGTCACAAGAGAGGAGAGTGAACGGACTGTCTACCATAAGGTCACATATAATGAGTTCAAAAGGGCCAACAGTACCAGGGGATCAATTGAATACCAGCTTAGTTCAACTGAAACAGGAGCGATACTTCTTTCGGGCAAAGCTGATCTTAATCCCCGCGACGAAATACATTTTGCAGTATTCGACGGCGATGTAAAGAACCTGGTACCGGGTCACTGGGAATACAAAGACAGGGAATCACCGAAAGATGTCATCCAGGATGAACCAAGACATATCAGAAGCCTCAGGTCACTCCTGGAGGCACGCCAGACCATAAAGCCGGTTGAAGCCCTCAGGGAAGAACTTGTAAAGGGACTGGCATCGCACGTCAGCCAGGCCATAAACCAATATGACCCGGAAAAATGATGGCAGGTACTGTAAAATATATGTCTGTACTATTGCTGCTTCTGTATCTGAGCAGTTGCGGTGGGGGAAGGTCGCTGCCGGAACCTGCTGAGCCGGCGCCGGACTGGGTGAACCGGCGCCCCGTCATACCCGGTTACTATGTTGGTATCGGCTGGGCGCGTAAGACACCCAATGTTCATCAATACCAGCAGACTGCAAGACAGAATGCACTGGCCGACCTTGCCGGTGGCATTTCGGTCACCATTTCATCAAGTTCCGTGCTTCATGCCTTTGAGTCAAACCTGGGCTTCAGGGAGGATTTCTCAGCTACTGTCGAAGCCAGAACGCTTGAGGACCTGGAAGGTTATGAAACAGTCGGCACATGGGAGGATCATGAGAGTTACTGGATGTATTTCAGGCTTTCAGAGGCCAGGCACCGCGAAATTGTTGCCAGAAGAAGAGAGGATGCAAAAAAGCTTGCCGCCGGGCATCTTGAACACGCCCTGAAAGCAAGGGATGACGGACATCTGCGCACCAGTCTGGTCCACCTCATAAACTCGATGGAGGCAATCCGCAATTACCTGGATGATCCTCTGCCGTCAGAATTCAGGGGGCGCCAGGTGCAACTGGGTACTGAAATATTCAATGAGCTGTCGGCCACAATTTCGCAGATTGAGATCGAACCTGAAACTCCTGTAATAACTGTAAAAACCGGGAATGAGATTCCCTCGTCGCTACTGAGGTTCAGGGTCACGCAGTTCAGCGGTGGGCCTGTTCCCGATTTCCCGCTGATAGCAACATATACCGGCCGGCCCATAAGAAACAACCGTACAAGGACTGCCAGGGACGGCTCGGCAGGCTTTGGAATCGATGTGGTAAGGTCGATTGATGCAACGGAAACGTTCAGGGTCGAAGCCGATATTGAATCGATACTTGAAGAATCGACAAGAGACCCCGTTATAAGAAGACTGATCAGGCGCTTTGGCTCCCCCGGCACTGAGGTGACAATAAGAGCGGAGCCTCCGGTTATCGCAATTATATCGGAGGAAACAAACCTCGGCCATCCCCTAATTCCCGGCATAATTGGCGAGAGTGCAAGGAAATCGTTGATTGCATCGGGCTATATTGCAGCAGGTGATACATCGCAAGCCGATTATATATTGAGAATAACAGCTTCATCAACAGTGACAGGTGAGACCGGCTCATTCACGAATTCCAGGGTCACCGGTTCATTGTCACTCGAACATTCCGGCGGAAGAGTTATATACCGGAGGGATCTGGAAGGTTTCACCGGCTCACATTTAAGCCCCGAAAGCGCAGGAGAGGAAGCGTTCAGACAGGCTGCAAGAAGGACTGAAAGCAGCTTTTCAAGGGAGATTGACGAGGCGATAAAGAAAAGGTGATATTGCAGTTTCTACCTAGGGAGGCTGTTAAGTCTCCCGATTAGCTCTCTTGTCTTCTCATGCAGCTCCTTCCTGATATCACGGTAATACATTCTGGTATTACCGTGACCCGGTTGCGGGTTATTTAACATAAAAACAAGCCTGTTCCTGAGTTCGACTGCATCAGCTATTATCAGCTGCACATTCTCCTGGTTCAGCGAGGGTGTATGCTCAAGGAATGTGAAACATTCACCGGTAACCCTGAAGCAGAGGTTATTTATATGTTTCTTCAGTTTCCGCCTGCCGGCCATCATATGATGGATTAATCGTAATACAATATACAAATAAATAACTTATAAACAATATTTTTAAACAAGGCGGGCAATTTTGTGTTTATATTCAAGAACTGCTGCCGGAGCCTAAAACCATGACTACAACTTCAACAGGTAAACTATCACGATCAGGCGAACCACTGGGTGACTTTTTTGTAAAAAACAACAATGTTTCTGAAGCATTTCATTTTGACCAGGGGATATATAGCAGAGGTATATCCTTTTACGAGGTAATAAAAGTACAGGATAAAGTCCCTCTTTTTGCTGAAGATCACATTGAAAGGCTGATCAGGTCAGCGTCAGGAAGGAATGTTACAAGCATACCGCCGGCAAACTTAATAATGGATAACATAAAGCTCCTCATCGACGTCAACAGTGAGTACGGTGACGGAAATATCAGGGTGGTCCTGCATTGTGATGTTGACTGCATTTCACCCCCCCATATATACAGTTACTTCATACCCCATTACTATCCTGCCGCAACCGAATACCAGAAGGGTGTTCACCTTATTACGGTCAACGCAGAACGCCTGGATGTACACTGCAAGATAATTGATATGAATTTCAGGGTATCCATTGCAGCGAGAATCAGACAGGAAAATGCAATGGAAGCACTCCTGGTCACCGAAGAAGGCTTTGTTACCGAGGGAAGCAAATCAAACTTTTTCGCGATTAAAGATGAATTGGTCGTTACACCCCCGGAAAAGGATGTTCTTCCGGGTATAACAAGAAAATACATCCTGGAAATATGCAACCGGGAAGGCATAGCATACGAGGAAAGAAAAATACACTCAGGTGATCTTAACGGCTTCAGTTCATGCTTCATTACAGGAACGTCGCCGGGAGTCCTGCCGGTTCGGAGTATTGACAACAGGGTATATTCACCCGTTCACCCTCTCCTCAGGATGTTGTCGTCAAAATATGCCCGGGTCGTAAAGGATTATTCAGAATATTACCGTCAGGGGAATACCCTGTCGGCAGACAGTTAAGATATCCCGCACTGGTATCAGGTTCTATAATGCTAATAATGTGCTAAATACAAGTATGGCTGCTGTAATCATATATATGTCACGTCACGGTTGTGCCGAAAAGGCAGCCCGCATGCTGGCCGGTATGCACTGGAAAAAGGTCGAGATGATCAACCTGAGGGACAAGCACCCGCCGCCGCTGTCGGGTTACGATACAATAATAATCGGCGGATCGGTACACATGGGCCGGATACAGGAGAAGATCCGGAAGTTCTGCAGCGACAATGAAGCTGACCTGCTCAGGAAACGACTCGGACTGTATCTTTGCCATATGTGCGAAGGAGATAAAGCCGCCAGTCAGTTTAAAGGGGCTTTCAGCGAAAAGCTGCGTGATCATGCCGTGGCAAAGGGACTGTTTGGCGGTGAGTTCACCCTGGAAAAAATGAACAGGGCTGAAAGAGAACTGATCAGCAGCTCAGGAGTTGACAAATCGGTTTCGCATCTCGATAAAAAAGCCATCGAAGGCTTCGGCAGGGTCATCTTCCACCTTGACAAATCATGAAAAAGGGCCGGATCCGGTCAGATCACTGACGGCAGCATGGTATTCCGGGAAGATATCAGCGCCTGGTCAGCAGCGCCATGCTCTCGACATGGTGCGTATGAGGGAACATGTCAATGGCACGCAGCCTCTCAACACGATAGGCATGGTCAAGCAACGCTATGTCCCTCGCCTGTGTTGCCGAATTACAACTTACGTACACTATTTTCTGCGGCAATATCTCCGCCAGCCTGCCCACGACATCGCCATGCATGCCGGTACGCGGCGGATCAGTTATTATGGTATCTGGTTTGCCATGCCGGTCAGTAAATTCGCGGGTCAGCAGCTCCTTTATATCTCCGGCATGGAAAGTGGCATTGTCAATATTGTTCACTGCCGCATTGAGCCTTGCATCCTCAACCGCATCCTCCACATATTCGAGTCCCCGCACCACCCCGCATTGACCCGCAAGAAACAGGGCAATGGTGCCGGTTCCGGTATAGAGATCGTAAACAGTTTCACGCTTTCGCGGAAGGGCATAATCCCTGACTATCCTGTAGAGTTCCAAAGCCTGGGCCGGATTGGTCTGGTAAAACGATTTCGGGCCGACCCTGAACTTCAGGCCCTCCATCTCCTCTGTTATATGATCTCTCCCGCTGAACAGTTTCACATCAAGGTCGGAAATGGTGTCGTTGGCCTTGGGGTTAATAACGTACATAAGCGAAGTGATCTCAGGAAAGCTGCCGGCAGTGAATTCCAGCAACCGTTGGATCTCCTCCCTGTCATCCCTGAAAAAAACCACTATCACCATCACCTCCCCGTTTGAGCTTGTCCGCACCACCAGTGTCCGCAAAAAACCCTCCTGCCTTACAAGGTCGAAGAACTCAAGGTTGCGCTCAATAGCATAATCCCTGATTGCCTGCCTTATCGGGTTTGACGGATCGGGCTGCAGCCAGCACTTTTTTATATCGAGTACCTTGTCAAACCGGCCCGGAATATGAAACCCCGCGGCCCTCATATCATCAAATGTTTCGCCCGACGATAACTCCTCTCCGGTAAGCCACCTCCTGGAAGTAAAGGTAAACTCCAGCTTGTTCCTGTAAAACTCCGTTGCAGGGGCGGCCAGGATGGGCTCGGAAGCAGGGAAGTCAAACTTTCCGATCCTCCTGAAATGGTCGGTTACCTCCTGCTGCTTAGCTTCAAGCTGCTGTTCATAGGAAAGGTGCTGCCACTTGCAGCCGCCGCATATGCCGAAATGTTCACAAACCGGTTCGATCCGGTGGTCCGACATCTCATGAAACCTGACAATGCTCCCCTCAAGGAAATTACGCCTCTTTTTCGTAACCTGCACATCGACGACATCGCCCGGTGCGGCAAAAGGCACGAATACCACCCTGTCATCATGCCTGACAACAGCTTTGCCACCGGCAGCTATTCCGGTTATTGAGATTTTTTCAAGAAGCGGCAGCGGTTTCTTTCTTCGCACTTTCTGTTTTTTTGATGCAAAGTTAATTATTATCCGGTATCACTGCATAACTTAAGATTATACCCCGCCCCACGGAGCGGGTAAAATATTTTTTATCTTTGCTCACCCTAAACTAAGGTATTTATGATCTCGGTCAACCAGGTAGCAATAAATTTCGGCGATTTTGAGCTGTTCAGCGGCATCTCATTCCAGATTAACAGGAGAGACCGGATAGGACTGGTGGGCCGTAACGGTGCGGGAAAAACAACCCTGCTAAGGATGATCAAGGGACAGGTCACACCCGATAGCGGAGAGATAGTGGTGCCCGAGGGTATAAACATTGGCTACCTGCCCCAGCAGATGGTGCACCATGACGGGAAGACCGTTTTCGAAGAGGCGATGTCGGCCTTTTCGGAGGTGCTGCGCCTTGAACGGGAGATAGAGCATATAAACGGCCAGCTAGCCTCAAGGAAAGATCATGAATCCGGCGATTACATGAAGCTTATCGGCAAACTGGCAGAGAAGACCGAAAGGTACCAGCTTATCGGTGGCGGAAACATTCACGCCGACGTGGAACAGACGCTGCGGGGACTGGGTTTCAGGGAAGGGGACCTCCACAGGGCCACCTCTGAGTTCAGCGGGGGCTGGAGAATGCGGATCGAGCTTGCCAAACTGCTCCTGCAGAAACCTGAGGTTTTTCTGCTTGATGAACCTACCAACCACCTCGACATTGAATCAATCCAGTGGCTTGAGGAGTTCCTTGCGGCATATCCCGGGGCAGTGGTGCTGATATCGCACGACAGGGCCTTTCTGGACAGGGTAACGGACAGGACAATTGAAATATCTCTTGGAAAGGTGTATGATTACAAGGCTGCCTACTCCAGGTACGTTGAACTGCGCAAGGAGAGGCGTGAACAGCAGCTTGCCTCATACCGCAACCAGCAGAAGATGATATCCGACACCGAAAAGTTCATAGATCGTTTCAGGTATAAGGCAACCAAGGCAGTGCAGGTGCAGTCCCGCATCAAACAGCTTGATAAGCTTGATATCATCGAGATTGACGAAGAGGATACCTCCACCATGAATGTGCGCTTTGCCCCTGCCCCGAGGTCGGGAAGCATTGTGGCCGAGCTGAAGGATGCAGGCAAACGTTACGGTAACCATACCGTATTTCAGAATGTCAATATGGTTATCGAGAGGGGTGAAAAGATCGCATTTGTAGGCCGCAACGGTGAGGGCAAAACCACATTGTCACGCATACTGGTAGGAGAATTACCATTCGATGGAGGTATGAAAGCAGGGCATAACGTCAGAGTTGGTTATTTCGCACAGAACCAGGACGAGCTGCTGGATGAAGAGAAAACCGTGCTGCAGACCATTGATGATATTGCCGTGGGTGACATACGCACAAGGGTCAGGGCAATCCTTGGAGCATTCCTGTTCAGCGGAGAGGATACCGGCAAGAAGGTGAAGGTGCTGTCGGGAGGCGAACGGTCGCGGCTGGCTATAGCTAAGCTTCTGCTGGAACCTTATAACCTGCTGGTACTTGATGAGCCCACAAATCATCTCGACATGCGCTCAAAGGATGTCCTGAAGCAGGCGCTGCTCAGATATGACGGCACCCTGGTTCTGGTGTCGCATGACAGGGAGTTCCTCGATGGCCTGGCAGGGAAGATATACGAATTCAGTAACGGGGGTGTAAAAGAGAATGTGGGAGGTATATGGGATTTCCTGAGAAAAAAGAAACTCGAATCGCTCGATGCCCTGGATAGTGCCGTGAAAGCTGAAGCTAAACCCCAAAAGGAGAAGCCGGCAAGCGACGGAAAGATCTCATGGGAGAGAAAAAAGGAGAAGATAAGAGAGGTCAGAAAACTCGAGAACCAGGTCAGACGTGCCGAAAACATGATTAACGAGCTTGAAAAGGAGATTGGCGAGATGGATGAGCTGCTTGCTGCACCTGACAAGGAGACGCTGATGGGACTCGAACAGGACTTCTTTTCACGCTACGAAAGAAAAAAGAAAAAGCTGGCTGATGAGATGGGGAGGTGGGAAAAACTTGCAGGCGAACTGGAAAACATGAGCTTATGAGAAAAGACATCATTTACGGCATAAGGCCGGTAATGGAGGCCGTTGAGGCCGGCAGTGAGATCGACAGGGTCTTTCTGCGCAACGGTCTCCGGGGCCCCCTGGCGCAGTCGCTCCTGAACCTTCTCCGGCACAGGGAGGTGCCCTTCCAGTTCGTCCCTGTCGAAAAACTGAACAGGATCAGCAGGATAAACCACCAGGGTGTGATCGCTATGACCTCAGCCATTACCTGGCATGACCCTGCGCAGATAATCCCGGCTGTTTATGAAAATGGCGAGACACCCTTCATTTTGGTGCTGGATGGCATTACAGACGTCAGGAATTTCGGCGCTGTTGCTCGCACTGCCCTGTGCGCCGGGGTGCATGCCATCGTGGTGCCGGTCAAAGGCAGCGCCATGACCGGACCAGATGCCATCAAGACCTCTGCAGGGGCGCTTCATACCATACCCGTTTGCCGCACGCAAAATCTGACTGAAACAGTTAATTATTTGAAGGAGAGCGGACTGAAGATCGTTGCAGCAACTGAAAAGGCTGAAAAGCTTTACCATGAAGCAGACCTTCGGGGACCAGCGGCACTGGTCATGGGTTCAGAGGAAAAAGGTATTTCTCCTGATGTCATTGAGCAGGCTGACATAAAGGTTAAAATTCCCGTTTCAGGCCCGATAGGCTCCCTCAACGTATCTGCCGCAGCCTCTGTACTGGTGTACGAGATGGTCAGGCAGAGATCTTTGCAGGGATAAGGGGGTATATACCGGGGCAGGATACCTGCTACTGTAAATCCGGTGAACCACTTTTCGGATCAGCTGAATTCCTGACTGCCATGGCGGAAGGGACTGCGTTCATTTCCCCGAAAGGGAAATTCCAGTCTCAAAATGGTATCGATTTCAGTCAATCAGCTTCCTGAAATCTTCGCCGGTGGGATTCTGAAACACCCTCAGCCCGAACTCCGGGGCCACCGACAGAATATGATCAAAAATATCTGCCTGCAGGGATTCGTAGACCGGCCAGGACTGCTCCTTGCTGAAAACCATGATCTCTATGGGAATGCCGGTTGGACCGGGTTGAAGGTGCCTTATCACGAAGGTCATGTCCTGGCATATCTTGGCATGGTTGCGGAGGTAAAGCTCAACGTACTTGCGGAACACCCCGATATTGGTCTGGCGCCTCCTGTTGACAACAACAGATGCATCAATGTCATGCTCTTCATTGTACTTTCTCATCTCCTTCTCCTTGTCTTTGATATACTGCGAAAGCACCTTTATGCGGCCGAACTTGTCGATCATTTCGGGGGTGCAGAAAGTAACCGACTTCATATCAATGCTTATGGAGCGCTTAATTCTCCTTCCTCCCGATTCAGACATGCCACGCCAGTTGTAGAATGATTCCTTGACAAGGGCATAGGGGGGTATGGTGGTGATGGTCTTGTCCCAGTTACGCACCTTTACCGTATTGAGGGTTATCTCAAAAACCTCACCGTCGGCATTGCGGCTGGGCATCTCAATCCAGTCGCCCACCTTCACCATGTTATTGACCGACAACTGCACGCTGGAAACAAAACCCAGAATTGTGTCCTGGAACACCAGCATCAGCACCGCAGCCATCGCACCAAGTCCACCCAGAAACACAAGGGGCGATTTGCCTATGAGCACGGAGAGGATCAGAATGCCACCGATGAAAAATATTATAATTTTGGCTACCTGGATATATCCCTTTATGCTTACATCCTTTGAAATAGGGAAGGTCCTGTAAATTGACTGAAATACGTTAAGAAGTGCATCCAGGGCCAGCAGTCCGAGAAGTATCATCACCACCGAAATCAATGCCTGCAGGGTTGCCGCAGTTTCGGGATAATTGGCCAGTGCCACCGGCAGGGTAAAATAGAAAACCAGGGCGGGGGCATAATTTGCCAGCCGGTC
>REEN01000076.1 GCA_007695015.1 Marinilabiliales bacterium | reverse complement strand
GCTGCGGGGGTATGGTATCGCCTTCAAACACCCAGTACCCGAAATCAGCCTTTACTGAGAGTATCTTCCCGAAAAAACCCTGATCGATCAGCAGTTTCAGCTTGACAATTCCCGGCAGCCACAGCTTGTCAGCCACAACCCCGTGCTTAACACCGGCATCAGCTGCAAGCCTGTACAGCTCAACAGCCTGCCGGGAAGATACGGCAACAGGCTTTTCACAATATATATGCTTCCCTGCAGATATGGCCTGCTCTATTGCCGTGAATCTCATATCGGTGGTCTGGGCGTCAAAATAGACCTGGTAATCGGGGTTTTTCAACACTGATCCAAGGTCTGTGGTCCACTCCTCTATCCCGGACTCCCTGCTAAGCTGCTTCAGCTTCTCACTGTTACGGCCGACAAGGACCGGGCGCGGCATGATCCTCCTGTTTTGAGAGACCGGCACACCTCCCTGTTTGATAATGGGCACAACAGACCTCATCAGGTGCTGGTTCTTCCCCATTCGCCCGGTTACACCGTTCATTATGATGCCTACCGGTATGACATTGTTTTCTGCTTCCATTGTTTAATTTATTTACGACAAGCCGCCAAAATACAATTTTGCGGCCGGGATATCAAAAATAATCAGGAATGATCAAGATAGGCGCGGACTATCATGTCGAGGAACTGGTTCTGGTCATGGTTCCAGTAAATGTCGGAGAAGATCTCAACTTCATTGTAACCTTCAAAACCGCTTCGCTCCATCCACCCTCTTATCCGGCGTATATCGATGCATCCCTCCCCCATCAGTCCCCTGTCATTGAGAATATCACCCGTGGGCACTTTCCAGTCGCATATATGGAAAGCAAAAAGCCTTCCGTCCCTGCCACAGGCATCAATAGCTGTTTCAAGTTCCTCGTCCCACCACACATGGTAAACATCCACTGCGACACCCAGCCAGGAAGAATCAAAATAACGGGCCATATCAATCGCCTGCTTCATGGTATTTATTGATGAGCGCGTATCGGCATAGACCGGATGCAGCGGTTCAATGGCAAGCCTTACTCCCAGTTCGGCAGCCCGCGGGAGGATGGCCTCTATACCTGCCTTTATCTGTTCGCGTGATGTTCCGGGCGACTGCCCGGGATCTGCACCGCAAACAAGAACAAGTAAAGGAGCCCCTGCATCATGGGCCTCTTCAAGGGCAGCGAGGTTGTCGGTAATCGAACTCCTTCTTTTTGCCGGATCGATCGACGGGAAGAACCCGCCCCGGCAAAGAGAAACCAGATCAAGACCCCCCTCTCTGATGATCCTGCCTGCCCGCTTTGCTCCAGTCACTTGCAGGGCATCACGCCATACCGTTATTCCCTGTATACCCCTTGATGCATATTTGGCAACCGCTGTTTCAAGATCAAGCGGACGGGTTGTGATGGTGTGGACACACAAACGTGAAAGATCCTTTTCTGAATCCTGAGCCATATAATCCTTTTATGTTTTTTTTGCTGCCTACCCTTCCTTAATGCCGGAAACGATAAAAATACAGATTTTTGGGAAACAGGTCTGCAATTATGCCTAAATTTGCCATAGGCGAAGGATCCGGAAAATCGATGATAATTCAGCAACCCTTAAGATCCTGAAGTCAATTCTGGTTGCCGAAAAAAAACAGAACAAATGCATATTCTTATTACAGGAACAAGCAGGGGACTTGGCGAGGGCCTGGCCCTGCATTACCTTGACAGGGGAGATAAAGTTTTCGGGATCAGCAGGAATGATAATCGCGGACTCGAAAAACATCAGAATTTCAAATTCCTCCCACTCGACCTCAGTGATTTTGACGGGATCCGGAACAAACTCCCGGGATTTCTGGTTGAAGCCGGACATATTGACATTGCAATTTTGAATGCAGGCGTGCTCGGAGAGATAAAGGATATGGGGGAATGCAGCCTGGATGAGATAGAGAGGGTAATGGACATCAACGTGTGGGCGAACAAGGTCCTGATCGATACGATGTATGAAAACCTTGAGCGTATCAGCCAGGTAGTCGCCGTATCTTCCGGGGCCGCAGTTCTGGGGAACAGGGGCTGGAATGCATATTCAATCTCAAAAGCAGCATTGAATATGATGATAAAACTATACGCCAGGGAGCGGGAAGAGACCCATTTCTCAGCTATAGCACCCGGACTTATTGACAGTGCAATGCAGGATTATATTTATTCACTGGCCGATGATCCGAGATTCCCGTCCCTCAGAAGACTCAAAGATGCTAAATCAGGCGGAGAGATGCCTTCGGCGGGTGAAGCGGCAGAGACCCTGGCAAAAGCAGTAATAAAAGCACATAACGAGGAGAGCGGCAGTTTCATTGACGTAAGGGAAATATAAAAGAGTTATTATCTCTCTTCATTGTATATCAGCACGGGCAGCCTGGTCTGGCGTGCTATCTTTTCAGACCGGCTCCCATGCATCAGCCTGTCAATAAAGCCCCTGTTTTCCCTTAAAAGGACTATCAGATCGGCGTCCATCATTAGCGCAAAGTCATGAAGCTCGTCTACAAGCGGCTCACCGCTGGTCTCCTGCAGAACTTTCAGGGAGATCATATTGTAGCCGGTCTCCTTCTTTAACATTGCTGCAAAACCCTCACCTTTTACCCTCTCTTCGAAACCGGCGCTGGAGGTTATGTGGACAGCAGTAATACTTGCGGGGAACCTGGATGCAAATTTTGCAAGCATCTTCAGATTCGGGATATCCTCTTCATGGTAATCGGTTGCATAGAGTATCTCTGAAAAAGGTTTGTAGGTAATTCCTTCCGGCACGATCCAGACCGGGCAGTTTACCTTCCTGATTATGTCAATGTTATCGGTATCGTCGCCAAATGTCACATGTTCTTTTGAACTGCTGAGCA